>NZ_PEIG01000003.1:0-300000 GCF_002749975.1 Gloeocapsopsis sp. IPPAS B-1203
TTCTCTGCATAGGTTTCAAGGCAGCTAAACTAATTTCTTGTCTTAGGTTAATTTCTGGAGTTTGATGTTTCATTGCCCAGTAAAGTTTTTCTAAAGTGTTTAACCGCATGTAAGGACACTCGTTACATGCACAGTTATTGACTGGAGGCGCAGGAATAAAAGTTTTACTTGGTTGTAACTTTTGCATTTGATAAATAATTCCTGGTTCTGTCACTACAATAAAAACTTGCTTTTCACTTTGCTGACAGTATTTTAATAAAGCAGTTGTAGAACCAATATAATTAGCATGACGTAAAATAGCGCTTTCGCACTCTGGATGTGCAATGACTTCCGCTTCAGGATACTCAACTTTTAACTGTACTATTTTACGTTCGGAAAATGTTTCATGTACGATACAACTCCCTTGCCAAAGTAGCAAGTCTCTCCCTGTTTGCTCCATCACATATCGTCCTAAGTTGCGGTCTGGGGCAAATATAATCGGTTGCTCCTTTGAAATTTGATTGACAATGTCAACTGCATTGGAACTAGTACAAATAATGTCGCTCATTGCCTTAATTTCGGCAGTGCAGTTGATGTAAGAAATTACTAAATGATCTGGATGTACCGCTTTGAATGCTGCAAACGCTTCTGGCGGACAACTATCAGCTAAAGAACATCCTGCAGCTAAATCAGGTAACAGGACAAGCTTGTCTGGGTTAAGAATTTTAGCCGTTTCCGCCATAAAATGGACACCGGCAAAGACGATGACATCAGCATCTGTGCTGGCTGCTTGACGAGAAAGCCCTAATGAGTCACCAATATAGTCAGCAATATCTTGGATCTCTGGCTCTTGGTAATAATGTGCCAGAATAACAGCATTCATTTTACCTTTTAATTCCTGAATTGCTGCAAATAAATCAACTGGTGGTTTCGTCGAGGCAGGTGCAATTGTAAACACAGTTAAAGATTGCCTAAGTTAACAAGTCATCTCCATAATTATAGTAAATTTCACTAAAACTGTAATTTGCACGGCAAATTTGGAAGTAGCTTTATTTGAAATCACTATGTCAAATATAGGCAAGCTTTTCTATCCTGGAAAAGGACAAGGCAAGGAATAAGTAGCACATGACCAGTCAGAAGACACACAAACAGTTAAAAATTGCTGTAGTTGGAGATATTCACGACCAATGGGAAGCAGCAGATGGCATTGCACTACAACAATTGGGTGTAGATTTAGTACTATTTGTGGGTGATTTTGGTAATGAGTCAGTAGAAGTAGTTCGGGCGATCGCTTCCTTAGATATTCCTAAAGCAGCAGTTTTTGGCAATCACGATGCTTGGTATACTGCTACAGACTGGGGAAGAAAGAAGTGTCCCTACAACCGAGAACAAGAAGACTGGGTACAGCAACAGATTGATTTATTCGGAGAAAACCATGTAGGCTATCAAAAACGTGACTTTCCAGAGTTAGGTCTCAGCGTTGTCGGTAGCCGCCCTTTTAGCTGGGGAGGGACAACCTGGAAAAATGCAAGTTTTTACAAAGAACGGTTTGGCGTTACAAATTTTGCGGAGTCTACCGCTTTGATGGTAGCAGCAGCAGAAAGTGCGCATCATAATAACATTATTTTTCTCGGACATAATGGTCCATTTGGACTAGGCGATCGTGCTGAAGATCCCTGTGGTAAGGATTGGCAACCATTAGGTGGCGACTTTGGCGATCCTGACTTAGCTGCAGCGATCGCTCAAACCCGTGCAGCAGGCAAAAACATTCCCTTGGTGACTTTTGGTCATATGCACCACAAACTCCGTCATACACAGCAAATGCGTAAAGCTATTACTGTTACAGAAGGAACAGTTTATTTAAATGCAGCTAGTGTGCCTCGTATAGTGCAAATAGGAAGCGATCGCCAGCGAAACTTTTCGCTTGTTGACTTACAAGGTGCTGTTGTCACTCAAGTTTCCTTGGTGTGGATAAATCAAAATTACAAAATAGCTTCTGAACAAGTTCTTTATCAAGAAAATAACTCTTTAATGCAAACCGTATAGCTGATAGAATGTATTATGGCTAATAGCCAAAAGCTAAAAACCGATTGGGAGAGGTGGCAGAGTGGTCGATTGCGTCCGACTTGAAATCGGATGAAGTGAAAGCTTCCGGGAGTTCGAATCTCCCCCTCTCCGTTATTACACCAATGCTGACGTCAATTAGATAATATTGAATAAGAATGCAAATCTATTGTTGACAAACCTTGCCAAAGCATAAACTTACTCATGATATTTTAGGATAGGTAATAAGTAAGGTATGATTCAGGAGCAATAGAGAGTTTAATCCATTTCACTCAGGTCAGTTAGTTAATAAAGAACACTCCTGATGAAAACTTACGACTGGATTGTGATCGGCAGTGGAATTACAGGTGCGGCATTAAGCTATGAGCTAGTCAAACAAGGCTTTAGTGTGTTACTTCTCGAAAAAGAAGCAACACCACACAATGCTACTTATTATAGCTATGGTGGCTTAGCATATTGGTCGGGGACAACAGATTTAACTAAACAACTATGTGATGAAGGCATTGCTCGTCATCGTTTATTATCTCAGGAGTTAAAGGCAGATACTGAGTTTCGCGAATTAGATCTGCTTCTAACCATTGACCGAGATGAAAATCTTGAAGTGATAGCAGCGTCTTATGCAAAGTTTGCTAATCCACCACAATTACTGAGTGTAGAGGAAGCTTGCGAGTTGGAACCACTACTGAATAAAGATGCGATCGCTGGGGCGCTTACAGTTAAACACGGTCACATCCATGCAGCAAAACTTGCTGAAGCATATATCCAAGCATTCTTACGTACTGGTGGGACAATGTATGTAGGGCAGGTGTGGGAGTTGCTGCGAGAAGGTCAACGCGTTACAGGAGTGAAGACGAAAACCAATACTTACCAATCTGCAAATACTGTAGTGTGTGCAGGTGGCTTTAGTCGCGCATTACTTAAATCAGCCGGAATTTCTGTTCCGGTATATTTTACTCATGCAGAAATTATTGCAACTCCACCTGTTGATATTGAGTTGCGTACTCTTGTTATGCCGGCGGATTTGCAAAGGTTTCGCTTAGAAGCTGAATCGACAACAGACAACATGTGGGATGTCATGGGGGAACCGTTACCACCAATTCTGGATGCAGGGGCAATTCAATTTCGCGATCGCCACTTATACCTTGGTCAAATCAGTCGTATAATCGCAGAACCCTTTGCACCCATTGATGCGATGAGTAGCGAAGCTGCCCTCAGAGACAGTATTGGCAAAATTTTACCAAAACTCAAAAACTTACCAGGAACGTGGCATCATTGCCTTGTTGCCTTTAGTAGCGATCACTTACCTTTAATAGGTGCTATTTCCAACTTCGAGGGTATCCACATCTTCTCTGGTTTTAGCAATCCTTTAGTCATCATCCCGCCTCTAGCACAACGATTTGCGCATTCAGTCGCAGGTCAACACGATGAAATTATTCTTCAGTTAAGTCCGCAACGCACATAAGTGCTCTGAATGTGTACACTCTTTGACAAAGATCGGGAAACATAAATCTCTACTGACCGAAAAGGGGCGAGTTTCTTTGAGAGATTCGTAGAAAAAATAGTCCCATTAAATGGTTTCAAGCCCCTGCTTAAAAGCCAGGCGAATTCCCTTGCCCCTCGCTCCTCATCCCTCTTAACTTCGTTTAGCGTACAACTGATAGAGCTAGCGCACAATTGGACTACCATGATGATGAATTAAGTACCATTGTTGTGCCATCTTTTGAAAGATATTCGTTGCTAGGGATGGTGCTTTTACCTTTCTACCTCGGCTCGACTGCAAGACGATTTCTTGAACGACTACGTAGGCAATGGCTTGGTCAATTTCTACTTTGATAACTTCTATATCTATTTCTAGAGAATTAGTATTGCGAAAGATAGATTCCCAAGAGGCTTGAATCGACTCCCATCCCATCAAAACTTTTCCACCTGGGTGAATGCACAAACTCGTTGCGCCTTGCCACCAGATGAGCCTCATACTACCGATATCCCTGTTGGAGAAGACACGGTAAAAAGCTTCATTGACCGCTATAATTGCTTCTTTATCTGATGAGTCAGTCATAGAATCATTTTACAACTGAGTGCGTCCTTACAGGAGCAAATAACAAGCGATCGCTTTTTCTTCTACTTAACCTTGGCACGCTAAAGCACATCAAGTTTTAAAGCCTGTGGTTCTCCCATCCACAAAGCATAATCAGTATGATCTTTTAAATCATTTCCTGTTAAAGGATGAATCAAAATCGTTAAACTTTTTCTATTGAGCGCCAGCCAAGATAGCAGATCTGCATAGTTGGTACGATCAAAAGCTAGCTGACAACTCCAACTTGGATGTGGTCCAACGTTTTTATGGTGCATCCGACCCACGGTTACTTGAAATAGCTTACCCGCTTCTTCACACAAAGCTTTTGCTTGCTCAACGGTTGTCTCGTCGAAGTATACATGGGCGTGATACCCCTCGATCAAACTTATATCTTGAAATTCCATTGTCTATTTTAAATAGAGAGTCATTAAAAACAAGAAACTTTACTCAAACAAGCTCTCGAACTATGTATCAAATGCACTTTTTATTCAGGATTCCTGAAAAATGTCGGTTCAATCTCCCACCATTTTTGAGTAAAAGGTTTTCGGCTAGTATTGGTACCACAATGAATTTCCCCTCCTCCTCGAAAATAAGGGTCCCAATCATCGATAAAGTGACAAATCAAACCCAAAGGTTCCAAAACTGCTTTAACATAAGCTTCAAATTGACATTGAGCATCAATATGAGGTCCAAATGGTTTAGGGATAGCAAGATGCTGATCAAGAACAATCATATTAACCATGTTGGGGAAAAAAGTTTCTGCTCGGTTATCACCATCATTCTGGAACAAAGCAGGTATATCAATAATATCTTCTTCACTTAAATCTAACTCGTGTTTAAGAATCTCTCGATTCCAGTTAATATGTTCTTGATATTGTTGGTTTTGATGAGCTAATTCCTGATTTTCAAGAATATCTACCACACTAATATCGGCAGGCTTTTTATAAAGTTGTTTTCCTTGTCGCAACAACACCTGAGAATGTCCTTCATCTCGTAAGTGGTAGAGAAGTTCATAGCACTTGTCAGGACTAGCTAAAAGCAGTTTAAATCCTTTGTACGTAGGAGCAGGAACGAAAGTCATAAATTCGTCTATGTGCCCTACACTTAGCCAATCAGAAAAGATTTCTAGGGGGGCTTGGATCTTCTGGGCAAAAAAGAAGTTTCGCAAAACTTTTAACTTGCGACGTGGTTTTTGAATGATGTCGTTACGCGTTCCTCCAAATATCAGACGACCAAAGGGATAATGAACACCTTTTACAGTGACTGGTGGAGAAACTTCTAAATTCCCAAAAGAGTCTAGCTTTGTTGCTGAATGACGACTTTTGCGAATCACATATCCAAAATCACTTCCTATTAGTTTGCGTTTGACAAAATGATCTAAACCGCGATCGCGCGGTGAATCAAGGACTACGTGAATGAATTTTCCTGGTGCTTGAGTGTAACCAATTTCAATTTCATCTCGCATCCAAGGATCGTCTTTATGAAACTCAAACGGAACAGGATCTAATTGTGCATTCGCTTTACCAACAACTTTTCTCAGTTCTTCGATAAATTCTTCATTATCTCCCTTAGACAAACGAGAAACAAAGACAGTTATTGGGGATAAGGTATTAGGAGTCATCATCCAAGGAGCAACTCGAAAAACCACGCGATCGCTATAAATTGTTTCTCCATCTTTTGCCAGAGTTAAATTAATTTCAACTATGCCATCGAAATCAATGTCAGGATAACTTAACGCCTTGACAGCTAATAGAATATCTCTATCAGTAACTTTAATTTTTGCTTTTGTCTTTGTTCCAATTAACTCATTACCCCTCTTACCAAGTTCATCATAAATACAAATTCTTTTTGCAACATCTTGGCTAATTGATAAATAAATTTCGCAACCACGAGGTAACTCTGTTAAACCAACTCTGCGAACGATCATAAAGCTCAAATCTTTCAGATCCAGTAGCCCACTAATATTATTTTCATCATATTGACCTCCAGAATGAACAAGATCGCGATCAGCGTTAACTATTAAGATTGCACCATGACCGTTACTTCCCCATTGCCAATCTCCTTTATGAGGATTATTTTCTTCAACAATCCCGTCTCGATCTGCATCCACATCCAGACAAATCTGAAGACAGGTTAGCTTAAGTTGAACTTGACTCAGTGGGTGACCAACATCATCTTGGAAGATGATCTGTAAACAGCGGTCTTTTGGGCGATCGCTAAAGGTTCTCGCTAAAAGGGTAATCTGTGAAATTTGCTTAAGAGGAATTATTGAGTTTGTATCAATAAGTTCTGCATTAGAGTAAACTTCAATTTCTCCCTGTGTTTTGAAACTAACAATTGCTTCCTCAAAAGGTGCAAGATTTTTTAAGGAGATTTGCCGTGGTTGACCAACAACCAATATATCTTCATATTCCCTGCTTTTTCCTTGAGAACGCGAACGACGCTCGTCGCGTGATTCAATTTTTCCTATGTTTTTCATACCTTGCAATCATAAAAGTCGTATTAATCTAGTTTTGCATAAAATTAGATTTGCAGATAATGATTAATCGCTTTTGAATTTATTTTCTAGCTACAGTGATGATTGAATATTTTTTATAAGTTTTAAGAAATATTTATTCGCTGGAATTCGTTAATTAATCAACTTAGCTTACTTTAATCTTATGTAAGAGTTTTAATCTTTAACCATTTACTGCTGTAAAATAACAAATACACTATTCTTCTTTGCACTTGTACTAATATTTATTCCTAGGCTTGCTTTAGCTACTACACCATAAGAATTGAGCCTACTATTTTCTCTAGTTGGATTAATAAGATATGGCACAGTACCAGAACTTTTTGTTGTGCCCTATGTTGCATAGATCTCATAGCGTGATACTTCTAGTCAGCTACGACACTTAAATACGGGCGTATCCAGCAGTTGGGGAAGTATAGCCGTCACTATTTCAATTCGATGGTGGTTGCTGAAGTTGCCGGTAATCTGAACGTCATGTCGCTTTTTCGGTAGACAGTAATTCTTTTGGGTTGTAAAAATAGCTGACATGGAATCAAGTGATGTAACGGTTCAAATGACTTTGAAGCTCTCGCCATCACACATCGAGATGGAGCAAGCGTTTTATCGTAAGGACGCTAGTTATGATGGTGTGTTTTTTGTGGCCGTCCGTACCACAGGTATTTTCTGTCGCCCCTCTTGTCCTGCCCGCCCGAAACCGGAGAACATTGAATTTTTTCCAACGATTCGGGATGCTGTTTTTGCGGGTTATCGTCCATGCAAACGATGTCATCCATTAGAAGTGTATGGGACATTGCCAGATTGGGTTGCAACGTTGATGCAGCGCGTGGAAACTTCACCCGATGCCAAAATCACAGCCACAGAGCTTCGTTCGCTGGGTCTGACTCCTGAACGAGTCCGACGCTGGTTTCGAGAGTATTACGGCATGACGTTTGTAGAATGGTGTCGCGGACGACGCTTGGCGAATGCTTTCATTCAAATCCGAGCGGGAACCACACTCGATGATGTTATCTTCACGAATCAATATGAATCTCATAGTGGTTTTAGAGAAGCCTTCAGTAAAGTCTTTGGTGTTCCGCCAGGGCAAAGCCAAAGCAGTGATTTTATTGCAACGCAAATGTTAGAAACACCGCTAGGAGCATTGCTGGTTGGTGCAGTCAGTGAAGGCGTATGTTTGATCGAATACACCGATAGGCGAATGCTAGAGCATAACTATGCCACAATTCGTAAACGGTTTGGCTATCCAGTTCTGCCTGTCACCAATTCTCATATCGAGTGTTTGCGAGATGAACTTTCTCGTTATTTTGTGGGTAAATTGACCAAGTTTACGATTCCTTTAGTGCTTGGCGGTACTGCGTTTCAAGAACAAGTTTGGTCAGAGCTACAGCGCATCCCCTACGGAAAAACAATCTCTTACGATGAGTTGGCGCAACACATCAATCAACCAACGGCAGTTCGTGCCGTAGCTAGAGCGAATGGAATGAATCGGATCAACATTCTTATTCCTTGCCATCGCGTGGTTGGCAAAAATGGACAGTTAACCGGATACGGCGGTGGACTGTGGCGAAAACGATTGCTGTTGGAACTAGAGCGTACTGGAGAATTACCAGGCAACGAGATCATTCAGTAATTCAACCATTTCAACAATGAAACCAATTGATTTAGCACGGCTATTTTTACTAGCCGCGCTCTGGGGAAGTTCGTATTTATTCATCCGAATTACAGTTCCTGCTTTAGGAGTGTTCTTCACCATCAGCTTACGAGTCATTGTTGCGGCATGTGCATTGAGTTTGTATGGATTGTTTACGCAACAACTTCCCAATCTCAAGACCCGTTGGCTGTCCTATTTTCTATTGGGTTTATTAAACAACGCAATTCCTTTCATATTGATTGCAATTGCTGTTGCTAATCTGAATGCATCGATTGCAGCAATTCTCAATGCGACAACTCCTTTGTTTACAGCAATCATAGCGGCTATTTGGCTTAAAGAACCATTAGATAGACGAAAAATTGTGGGGTTATTGCTTGGCATTGTCGGAGTTGCCATCCTAGTCGGATGGAGTCCTTTGTCACTATCGTTACCAGTCATTATCGGATGGATATCAGCCTTAATTGCAGCGCTCTTTTATGGTATTGCTGCTGTATATGCTCGTCGCAAATTCATGGATAATCGAGCAACTGAAACTGCAATCGGGCAGTTAATTGGTTCAAGTGTTTTGCTCTTTCCTGCTACTTTCGTATCTATTCCCAGTACTATTCCCTCTAGCGGAGTTATTCTTGCAGTAGTCACACTTGCAACTGTGTGTACGGCGTTTGCCTATTTACTCTACTTTCAACTCATTTCTAATGCAGGTGCAACTCCAGCAGCAACCGTCACTTTTTTAATTCCTGTCTTCAGTTTGTTGTTTGGAAAAATGCTACTTAGTGAACCTGTTAACTTTGGTGTCATTGTTGGGTTATTAACAATTTTATTGAGCATTCGGTTAGTTATTAGTAAAGAGCACTAAAGATTAGTTTCAGGAATTTTAATTGAAGCTAGATGACGAGAAGCTACATAAATCTTTAATTTCTAATGAAATTTATGATTATTACTGTCGAAGAGATGCTTCCCAACAGTGCAGAATGGCAAGCATTGTGTCAAAGGCTCAGAGCATCAATTACGCTGGCTACACTTGTGCTAATGGCATGGCAAATGGGGATGTGGTTAGCAAGAGAAATTATTTGTCAACAATTAGATGAACGTGCCCAAAGATTAACGCAATGGAGTTACTGTTCAACCTGTGGAACACAATTGGTGAGCAAAGGTTTAATGAAGCGAAAAATATTAACACTGGTGGGGCAAGTCGCATGGAAGCGGCGAGTGGGAAGATATCCCCATCGTTGTTTAGGAAGCCAGAGTGTACCGCTTGACAGTTTGCTTGAAGTTCACCCCTATCAACAAACCTCATCTGAACTTATGCGTTTGGGATGTCTACTTGCTGTATTTCTACCCTATGAACTCTCTGCTTGGCTGCTTGAGCAGTTGAGCGGCATTCAAGTGAGTGATGGTACCCCTTGGAACTGGGTACAAGCTGCTGGACAACAAGCAGTCGAAACCTTGAAATTGCACCTTCAACAGCTAGCAGAAGGGCAAGCAATTCAAGCAGAGTCGCTTGATGAAACGTTCCTAACAATGCCTTTGATGATTGCTGCCGATGGGGTAACTGTTCCGTTTCGTCCACATCCTAAAACCGCAAAAGGCAAGATTGTATGGCGAGAAGTGAAAATAGCACTATTAGCTCGTCTAGGCAAACATCAAACCCAAACAGATGCAACGGTAACTCGATTGTACCAGCGGCGGAGCGTGGCAAGTCTCGGAGATATTGATCACTTAGAACCTCGTCTACAACTCGAAGTGCTGCGGTAGGGCACGAAGCAACGCAAGTCGTTTGGATTTCCGATGGCGCACGCGGCTTTTGGCGGCTCTATCGAGACTATTTTGCTGGGTGTACTGTTGGCATCTTAGATTTCTATCATGCGGCACAACATCTGTGGCAAGTTGCAACTGCTTATCAAGATGGCAATCCTGCACGAACTCTTCAACAGTGGTTTGCTAGCTTGCGCCATCGGTTGCGTCACGGTTTCGGCAAAGGCATTATTAAAAAACTGGAAAGGTTATCGCAAGTCTAAAAATACCGCCGAAGCGACCAGATCCATTTTGTGCCAGGTGCGAGATTACTTAAAGCTCCACCTTGACCACATTCAGTATCGCTCCTTTCCTTCAAGCAGATGGGGTTGCCCATTGGTAGCGGCATGATAGAGAGTGCTTGTAAATGGATGATCCAGCAGCGCTTTAAGGGAACTGGGATGCGCTGGAGTGAAGACGGATTCAATCACTTGCCATCTACGACTCGCTTGGATTAATCAACGATTTGACGCTTTGTTCTCTAATGAAAATTTATCGCTTTCGCTGTACTCCCCTAACCGATAGATGCGCCCTTAAATACTGCTGCTGGAAAACGAACTGACTTGGTACGTCTTTCTTAAGAAATATTTCGCTGTTAAGTCAATCTCATATTTTATAGTACAATTGTACTATTCGGGTTTTAAGCAGCTACACCATTTTATGCAAGTAAATTCTTTAATAAATCTCTTGCATGAATGATTGATAAATGAATCCACCGCTACTAGATAGTCCACCACTATGAATTACAGATAATGGCTGCCTTACCGCTCAAGACTCTTATTTTAGCGTGCGGAGGCGTACTTATCGGTAGTCCTGGCTTCAGTCAAAGGGCATCTGTAATTCATCAAACCTAATCATCAATTAGTCATAAGGAGCGCACGATGCAGTTGAATCCCTATCTGACTTTCAACGGACAATGCGAGACAGCGTTCAAGTTTTATGAACAGTGCCTGGGTGGCAAAATCGAAGAGATGATGAGCTATGGCGAGTCACCAATGGCAGAGGAAGTGCCGTCGGAATGGCGCAACAAAATTATACATGCCAGCCTAATTGTAGACGACCGAGTTTTAATGGGTTCTGACTGCTCACCTGAACAGTATGAAGAAACAAAAGGTTGTTCTGTATTACTCGATATTGACGATCCAGTAAAAGCAGAGCGCATTTTTCAGGCATTAGTTGAAAACGGGACAGTGCGGATGCCTATGCAGGAGACCTTTTGGTCTGCCAGTTTTGGGATGCTTGTCGATCAATTTGGCATTCCGTGGATGATTAACTCCTAGCCAGCCGTCTGATGAATTAGAGATGACGGTGAAACGAATAGAGACAAAGAAAGCATAATAGGAGTCAGCAATGAAAACTGAACTACAGAACGAACACTACTGGCTACAGAAGCTTGTTGGCGATTGGACATATGAAACAGAGGTGAGGATGGAACTAGATCAGCCTCCGGAAAAAGCTACAGGAACTGAAAGTGTGCGATCGCTTAAAGGACTTTGGATTCTAGCCGAAGGGCAGGGTGAGATGCCTGGCTGTGGTACTGCAACAATAATGATGACACTTGGCTACGATCCGCAAAAGCAGCGTTATGTGGGCACTTGGATTGGATCGATGATGACTCACCTTTGGGTGTACGACGGTGAACTAGATGCAGCGGAAAGAGTGTTGACTCTTAACACCGAAGCACCTGCAATGAATGGTGAAGGAAAGATGGCGAAGTACAAGGATGCAATTGAGTTTAAGAGCGACGATCATCGAGTAATGACTTCTCACGTGTTGGGTGATGACGGAGAGTGGCACAAGTTTATGATTGCGAACTATCAGCGCAAGCAATAAGAGTTGCGCGCTGCGCTTGAGGATAAATTTCGTTGACAATTACCAGCGATCGCACTTGACAGTGCCTGACAACAGATAGTTGCGATCGCTAATTGATGTCTACTTCCCCAAGTAGAAACGGAGGAGGTTTAGATGATAAATCAAGCACTGAAGAACAAAGTGGCTTTAGTTGCAGGAGCAACGCGCGGTGCAGGTCGCGGTATTGCCACTGAATTAGGTGCAGCTGGAGCAATTGTTTATGCCACAGGTAGAACTACCCACGCTCAACGCTCCGAGTACAACCGTCCTGAAACTATTGAAGAGACGGCAGATTTAGTGAATCAAGCAGGAGGTCATGGTATACCTGTTCAGGTCGATCATCTCGATCCAACACAGGTTCAAGCTTTGGTAGCACGCATTGACAGCGAGCAAGGTCGGCTGGATATCTTGGTTAATGATATTGGTGGAGAATATCTGGCGGAGTTTCATCAGCCCGTGTGGCAACTTTCTCTAGAAAAGGGACTGCGGTTGTTCAGACTGGCAATTGACACGCATATCGTCACCAGCCACTTTGCGCTGCCGCTTTTAATCAAAAATCCAGGTGGTTTAGTCGTTGAAATCACTGATGGTACAGCAGAATACAACAACAAAAACTACCGACTATCGCTGTTCTACGATCTAGCAAAAACCTCAGTAATTCGCATGGCTTGGGCACTGGCACAAGAGCTTAAACCTCATCAATGCACAGCTGTTGCACTGACTCCAGGATGGTTGCGATCAGAAATCATGTTAGATCATTTCGAGGTAAGCGAAGCCAACTGGCAAGATGCAACTGCAAAAGAACCTCACTTTGTTATTTCTGAAACCCCTCATTACATTGGTCGTGCTGTAGCATGTCTTGCTGGAGATCCAGACGTTGCTCGCTGGAATGGTCAGTCGCTATCCAGTGGTCAACTAGCAAAAGTCTATGGCTTTACAGATTTGGATGGCTCGCAGCCTGATGCTTGGCGCTATATTTGTGAGGTTGAGGCTGTTGGTAAACCCGCAGATGCAACTGGATATCGTTAGCATCATCTAAATTCTGAAGATAGATCGCAGGAGACTAGACCTCCTGCATGAATCACAGATGCCCTACGACTGAAGTCGGGGCTATCCAGGCAAAGTGTACCTTCGTAAACTAAAAGCTGCGAATTCATTCGCAATTCTCTTCACGCAGGGTATCTACTATAGAGACTCATTAACCCTGAACCGAAATCTGTACAGCATTCCTTAACCTCTGCATCTGTGCGAAATGAGTCTACCCTTAACTGCTTCAACCTTGATTTTCTAAGCTTTGCAGATATTCTGCATATTCAATCTGAAATTCAAGTGCATTTTTGAAATCGGTGGAACGCTTTGACAGTGCTTCAACAACTGCTTCCTTGCTAGTTTCTGTTAAAGCAATTACTTGCGGTTGACGAGGGAGGCGAAACTGGGTGTGATCGTGAAAGATAATTGTGACGATTGTTCCTAGTGCCTTTCCTTCGTTTGATGTAATTGTGCTCCACATCCATCGCTGCTGATCGCTTTGGTTGGCATTACCCCATTCTCTTGAGATGTTGAAATCCCCAGGGAACCAAGGCATGGGGTGCAAACCAGCATGTTTAAGCTGTTGGTGAATAGGGCGAAACAGCTTGTAGCAATATGCTCCATATGCCATGTCACCCGCTTTGTTAAATGTCTTTAGCAACTTATCCTGATTTTTGAGAAGAAGAGTTTGCCAGTTTTCCGTAATATGATTCGCAATGTAGCGACCGATCGCATAAATATCACTATTTTTGTTGCCTGAGAAAACAATTGGTGATGAATTCATTAAGCGTTGCTCCCGTCTCAGCATCTTGCATTGTGGCGTATAACCAATACAGAAGGATTGTAAAAAAATGACCTCAATTAGGCAGCACTATATGTTGAGGATGAAGACCTCTGTGTTTGAGGTAATCCGTGGGAGTACAATCTGCAAAGCTACGAAAGTCATGAATGAAGTGTGCTTGGTCAAAATAGCCGCAGGATAGAGCTATATCTATCCAATCGGCAGATGATTCTGATAATAGATTGAGGATTTGGCGCAAGCGTTGCACCCGACAAAACAACTTAGGAGTTAGCCCAACGCGATCACGAAAGAGTTGATTAAAATGACGAGCACTAAAACCAGTTTGCTGAGTTACTGTAGCGACTGTAGATGTATGCGATCGCTCAAATTGCTGTAACGCAAAATCAACGGCTGCATGATGTTCGGGCAATTGGATCAAACTTAAGAAGAACTGCTCTAAAACGAGGAAACGAGTCTTAATGGTTGAGGCTTCGAGTAGGCGATCGCGTAGTGCTATAGCGCGGTGATTCCACAATTCGTCTAACGATAGAATCTTGTTATGTAATTCTTTGGCAGGTACAGCAAAAAACGGAATACCTCCACCTGGCTTAAAGTGGACACCCATCACGCAAACCTCACTGTTAACATTGACAATAAAGCTTTTGGAATGTGGTCCACAAATCATGCTGCCGCGTGCATTACCATACTGTACTCTACTAGATCGATCAAACAGAGGAATTGAGTTTTCGCGCAAGTTAATCACTAATTCCATTGAACCAGTTGGCAGTAACCGTGCTTGTGCCTTTGGCACGTTGTACCCTTCTCGAAACCAGAAAAACTCCACAAACTGCGATAGAGGCGATCGCGGAATATAAGTGCAGTAAATCATAAAACTCAACGAGCCTCAATTCTCAGGTTCTTATATAAGTAGCCTGCTCATCTTCTAATCAATAAAATTAATCATTTTCAAGTTCAAGATGAAATATATCTGCAACTACGTCTCCCTCTCCTTGTAAACGAGACTGCGCTGGTGCATCATACAAAACTAGTAAAGAATGTTTAGAATTAATTTCATCAAATAAAGTTATGCCTTCGGCATGATCGTCTCCATCTCCATACGGAATATCTAGCTCTATTGGGGGTTGTGACAAACTATTTTCAGACAAATGAACGCCATGCTCTAAACGATATATCCTTACAGGACCGTCTAAATCCATCGTGGGTCCTGCTAACAATAATAAATCTTCCCCATCTAAACACAAATCCCGAATTCCTAAACCGTTAAGATTAATAAAATGTTTTTTATACTGCTTGCCCTCTGCACCAATTGATTTTAGAGTTAACGTTTCTGGAGTGCTATTTTCTACTTCGATCTCTAACATGACAGCCCAACCACGTAATACTGGACCTCGCATTCCTAAGTAGATGCGATTTTCATAAATAGCTAAACCTTCAATATCAAATCCATTTTCTTTACCAGGAATTGTTGCATCTATATAAGAGCCTAGATGTGGATCGTCTACTAAAGCATCCATTAATAAATTGCCGCGTGGCGTAATTTCTAATTTAGCAGCAGTAATTTCAGTACCTTCTTGAGTGAAGGACTTATGTAATTCACCGTTGATTAAAGGAATCCGTCCTAGTAAATAACGATTTGCTTCTGACTCTAACTTTGTCAGGCGAGAAACGTTTTTTTCAGTTGTTTTATCAGGTTTTGGCTTTTTGCGTTTCCAACTGTGAGAACCAACAAACCATAAATAAGGTTCTACATAAGCCATCCCTTCTATATCAATTTCTTGATCTTCTGGTGCTGGTAAATCTAGATAATCTTTAACCCGAAATTGTTTGTGCTCCGTGAACAAATGTAAATCTGAGTTATATGTCAGACGCTCAATAGATGATGTTTCATCTGAACCTAACCAGAGATACTTATTAGAAGTTAAGCGCACTGCGGAGAGGTCTTTTCGATGTTCTCTAAATTCATCTTCAAAGCGAAGAATGATTTGATTTGAATTAGAGTTATTAATCATTTTTTAACTATCTTTAATTATTTAATTAAACTATCACTATTTTAGATAATGTCATTTAACTTGACAAAATAACTATCATATGCCGCAAATGGATACAGAACTTATATTTCTAAACTTTTAGGGTGTAATCTTTTAGCTATATTAATCTTTTCTCAAATCATAAAAGAACTAACTAAGCCTCGTTATTTTCTCAAGCCTATTAAATATACGCTGTTAGTATAAAGTAGTTTGCAGAACACTATTTTTGTATAAAATGCAACTTAAATTAACCTAAAAAGCTGTTCAGATGTGATAGAAATGCTCTAATCTTTAAAATAAGATAATATACCTCAGGCATTTACCGGAGACTCATTATGGTTGCAGGAGAACTGTTCATCGCAGAAGAGATGATGGCTGCGCCGGAACATCCTCTAGCAAATCAATTAGAAACATTTGTAGCTGCTCCTTTGCAAGAGTCACCTGCAACAATTCGGGAGAAGCAACAGCGCGATCGCATTCCAGGAATCGTTAAACGGATCATTCCCATCGACAATAATACAAACTGGGAATATTGGTGGTGTGTTCCAGGGCGAGTAATTTTACCAGAAGACTTAGAGGTATTGCAGAGCGATCGCCCTCGTGTAGAAGCAATTATCTCAAAGCTAATTTGGCTGTGGGGAGGACACTGTTTTGGCGAACAATCAACTCATAATCTTGCCGACAGCGAACCAGTTTACAATTGGCAGAAAGTTTTAGATTTTGCCCACACACAAAACCTCACACCAGAAATACTCGACATTGACTTTTTACCTGGAGCAGTGAATCAGTTATATAGTCAAGAATCAAATGCTACATCAAGATCGACTCCAGACTATGTAGGTGTAGAACCAGCGCATTGGCATATCGAATTTTTTCAACTCCAACCAGTTGAAGGTGGTTACGAATTAAAAGAACCAAAGCAACTGTGTAGTTGCCAAATCTGGACAAGTAAACCTTTTCTCAAAAACATTGCAACTGGTGAAGTCACAATTTCAGAACAAGCTTTGTGGCTGTCTCGTCCTCTCGACTTAACCAACCCGCCGTGGTCAGTGTCACAGATTACTACATACTCGCTAAGCAATTGGCAATCAGATGCATAAAATATCTATAATAAATGTCTTTGGCTATTGCCACGACCCCCGTTTACTCACACATTCTTATCGAGCTTGAGTCATTCCACTCAAGAGCGTACCTAAAATGATCACAAGTACAAACAAAGCTCATACCCTTGGAGATTGGGCTTCATTAGCAATTCAGAAACACTTTGAGAAGTTTCTCAAACACGAAGCGAACGTACTGAAAGACAAACATCCTGAAGACTTGCACCAAATGCGTGTGGGGATGCGTCGCCTCCGCAGTGCGATAACTGGATTTGCACCAACGATCGACTTACCCAAATCAGCACAAGAAAAAAAAATTGGTAGTATTGCTCGCACTCTAGGTGAATTACGCGACTTAGATGTCTTGCGCGAAGCATTAGAAAAGAAATATCAACCAACTTTGCCTGGAAAAGAAAAAAAATCTCTTGATAAAGTCCTCACTCAGCTAGATAAAAAACGTACTCAAGCGTTTGCTCAAGTTAAAACAACTTTAGAAGGCGACACCTACCAGTCACTCAAGCAGTCTTTAACAAAATGGCTCAAGCAACCTACTTATAATAGAATTGCTCAAATGCCAATTCAAGAAGTCTTGCCAGATTTGTTGTCACCACAAGTCAGTCAATTACTATTACATCCTGGCTGGTTAGTTGGTACTGAAGTGAAAGACGGTGAGATTCATATTTTAGAAGACCTCTCGCCTGCTATGGTAGAACAGCAATTAGCAGATGATGGTCATCTTCTCCACAGTTTACGCAAAGAAGCAAAGCGTACCCGTTACCAAATGGAAGTTTTCAATGACTTTTATGGCGAGACTTACAATACTTATCTCGAAGAAGTCAAGCGGATTCAAAGTATTTTAGGTCAAATTCAAGACAGCTTTATTCTGTCTGAGTTTATGACAGACTCTTTGCGTTCAGAAATGAAGAATCATCTCCCCAATTTAGCAAACCAACTCACAGGCGCAAACTACCAATCATGGCAAGAGTGGCAAAGTATCCATCAGCGGTACTTGAATCCTGAAACAAGAACTAACTTTCGGGCAATGATTTTGCAACCGAATGCAGGAATATAGCAGAGGTCAGGGATCAGAGGTCAGAATTAAAAGCTCGTTAAATCAACGATTCTGAGCTTCCATCATCTGCTAACTATACTGACCTATAACTCATTAACGTAAAGTGGCGCAGGCATTCTCACCTGCGCCACAGTTTAATTTAAGCAAGCAGCTAAGAGCTAATAGCTAATGGCTAACCGCTTTACTAAACCTTAGCTTCTTCTTTCACAAGCTTTTCCCAACCCAAATCTTTAAGATTATTGTTACGACGTAATGGACGAGTTACTAACTCTAGAATGTCACGCGCATTAGTAAAGCCGTGAATTTGAGCAAAAGTAAACTCAACAGACCACTTAGTATTAATTCCCCGTGCTTCTAAAGGATTGGCGTGCGCCATACCAGTGATCACTAAATCTGGCTGGAGGTCTTTAATTCTTTGAATTTGGTTGTAGTTATCCGGCTTCTCCACAATTTTAGGCAACGATACGCCCATTTCGTGGCAAGTTTTTTCTAGCAAAGCCAATTCCGCAGCTTGGTAGCGTTTATCCATGTAAGGGATACCAATTTCTGGCACTGTCATACCACAGCGAATTAAGAAACGCGCTAGCGAAATTTCTAGTAAATTATCGCCCATAAAGAACACTGACTTGCCGCGAATTAGCTGAAGATAATCTTCCAAGCTTGCCCAAATTTGAGCTTCGCGTTCTTCTAATCCTTGAGGAGTCACACCAAATACTGAGCAAATTTTCTCAACCCAAGCACGACTTCCATCAGGACCAATTGGGAAAGGCGCACCAATCAGTTTACACTTGCGTCGCCGCATGAGTGTTGTTGCTGTACGACTGAGAAAGGGATTCACGCCAGCAACATAGTAACCTTCTTCTAAAACAGGTAGTTCAGTGTAACGCTTTGCCGGTAGCCAGCCAGAAACTTTAATTCCCTGTTTTTTCAGTTCTAACGTTAACTGTGTAACCACAGGATCAGGAAGCGAACCGAACAATACAAGTGGTGGATGATCGACGTACTCAGATTCTTCTTGGGCAACTTCTTCTTTTTTCTTGCCGAAGTGTAATAGTTTTTGAATCGCGTTACGGTCATTCTTTTCAGCTTCGGGTGCTTTGTCAGGACACCGCACCGCCATTGCAGCTAGTACTGTATCTTCTCCTTGAGTAAAGGCGTAGTCTAAACCATTCGCCCGCGCTACTACAATGGGAATTCCAATTTCAGACTCAAGTTTGGGGGCTAAGCCTTCCAAATCCATTTTGATAATTTCGGTGGTGCAAGTGCCAATCCACACAATCACACTTGGGTTGCGATCGCGCTTAATCTGCTCGCACAATCGCTTTAATTCGTCATAGTCATTCAACTGCGCTGAAACATCACCTTCTTCTAACTCAGCCATTGCATAACGGGGTTCTGCAAAAATCATTACCCCCATAGCATTTTGCAAAAAGTAGCCGCAAGTTTTTGTGCCAATGACCAAAAAGAAACTATCTTCAATCTTCTGATACAACCATGCAACACAGCTAATCGGACAAAAAGTATGATAATTTCCGGTTTCGCACTCAAAATTTAATGCTTCAGTTTGAGCAACGCTCATAAACTCTCCCCTTTTTTTCTTATATCGGCACACAAAAACAATCAGCTATTAGCCGTTAGCTATTAGCCATCAACTAGTAGCAGTATGAAATTATTAAAAGTTAGGAAATAAACGCGAAATTACATCACCATTACTACCCCGACTGCCTTCAGGCTCGAATTCTTCTTGGCTAGGTTCATAATGAGGGTCAGCGATCGCTTCTTCGTAAGGCATCTCACTCAGCTGTGTCAGCGTTTGAATGACAGTAACAGACTCTGTTATGCCTTCATCTTGAGGTGGTAGCATTTGTGCAATTTCTGCATCCGACAAAGGTACTTCTTGTTGAATTTGTTCTGCTTCTGGCTGTTCGGTAGCTTGTATCGGGCTATTTTCTAGTGCTATGTTGGGGTCAAAATTTAACTCTAGTACCTCAATTAAGCTATCCACGTCAGGATTCAGTTTAGAAAACGGTAGCATCAATTGTGCTACTTGTGGTTCAAGCGCATTGACAACACCCAGGATGAGGTATGATGCTGGTCTTTTGCCACCATCTGGAGTTGCTACAGACGCTGCATCCGTATACAAGTTAAGCCAAGAACGATTTGCTTGAAAGAAACGCAACCACTTTTGTCTTAGAGAAATTTTCAAATCTTCAAAAAAAGCCATGATCTCCTTACCCCATCCTGAGCACTAGCTTGATAATAGCGACTGGAGAGTCACAATTAGCTGCTTACGATACCACTTAGTAGGAGTTACTAAGTAAAAATCAACATATCTTAAAGACTGGGAATTATTAGCCATTGCAAGCATAATAACTCCTATTACTTATTTTCTCCTTGCTAAAAGCTAACAGCTAACTGCTATCAGCTTTTTAGACCATCATTAAATCTAATTCTTCTTCTTGACTCACCACTTGTGGTTTAGTGGGATTGAGATAGAAATCAGACAGTAACGAAAATAACTCGCGATCTGGAGCATCATTGGGCACAACACCTTCTGGACGTGCCAAAATTTGATCTGCAACATTTAAGTAGTAGTCGCAGACATACTCCAACGATGGATCGCTTTCTGCCATTTCAAATAAAGTTTTGCCTTTAACACGAGACACTCGAATATCTTCAATTAAAGGTAGAACTTCCAAGACTGGCATTGGCACTGATTCGATATATTTATCAATTAAATCCCGCTTTGCTGTCCGGTTGCCAATCAAACCAGCTAGACGCAATGGGTGAGTACGAGCTTTTTCTCGAACCGAAGCTGCAATTCTATTCGCGGCAAATAAGGCGTCAAAACCGTTATCAGTGACAATCATACAGTAATCTGCATAGTTGAGCGGTGCTGCAAATCCACCACATACCACGTCACCTAAAACGTCGAATAAAATCACGTCGTACTCATCAAAGGCATTGAGTTCTTTGAGTAACTTGACTGTCTCACCAACAACGTAGCCACCACAACCTGCACCGGCTGGAGGACCTCCTGCTTCAACACAGTCTACTCCACCGTAGCCTTTGTAAATGACATCTTCAGGCCACACATCTTCGTAGTGGTAGTCTTTTTCCTGAAGTGTATCGATAATTGTGGGAATCAAGAACCCAGTTAGTGTAAAAGTACTGTCATGCTTTGGATCGCAACCAATTTGCAAGACTTTTTTGCCGCGTTTAGCTAGTGCGACCGATATATTACAGCTTGTTGTGGATTTACCGATGCCACCTTTTCCGTAGACTGCAAGTTTCACGTTGAGTTGGCTCCTATCTTTGTATGAATGCTTTTGACTAGAGAAGGAATTTTTAACTAGCTTGTTTGATCGCATTATTGTCCAACTTATATGGAAATGAAAGAGGTCTTAAGGATAAATACAGGTTTAAATTAAAGTATTTAGCCGCTTAATCTTTAATTTGTAATTAAAAAATCTAAATAATCGACTAAGTTTAAAAATAAATCCTTCAAAAAGAACTTATGTACACTTTTTTATAAAAAGAGTAACAAAATAAAAATTAAGTATTTATTCTCAAAAATTGTTTTTTCTGGACACAACTGAGAAAGGCGAGTGTCAGTGAATAGATATAAGAGGCAAAAACCAACCGTGTAACCAATAGCTTGCGGCTTTACAGGTTCACAAAGCGCGAAGCAAAATATATGCGAATAGCGTTTCTTTATTGAAAAAAGTTTGAGGAAATGTCAACAAAACACGATCGCGCACGAGTTAAGTTAAAAATAATAAACTTTTGCCCAACAGCCACTAAAGATGTCATTGTTGTTAGGTGCTAATGTCTGATCTCATCATCCTTCTAAGCAGTGTAGTAATAGCCTTAACTAACGCCTGAGGTTCGATTGGTTTAGTAAGATGCTGTTGAAATCCAGCCTGCAAAGCTTGTTGCTGGTTGAAATCACCAGCGTAGGCAGTCAGGGCGATCGCCAGAATTTCTCCTCCCTGTTCCGGCGGTAATGCTTTCACCTGTCGCATTAGCATGTAGCCATCCATATCCGGCATCCCAATATCGCTCAGCAGCACATCTAGCCGAGATTGATCGAGTATCGCCAAGGCTTCGCTTGCGGTTGTTGCAGTGACTACGCTAGCGCCAGCCTGCTCTAGGACAAAGGTAATGAATTCTAGCGAATCGGGTTCATCGTCTACGACTAGAACTTGAACCCCACTCAAATCGAGTAATAGTTCTAATGAATGAGAGTTCAATTTTGGTGTTGACTGCATCATCATGAGCGGCAGTTTTACCGTAAAGATCGCTCCCCTGCCTTCACCCTCACTGTTTGCCTCAACCGTGCCCCCATGCAGTTCCACGAGATGACGTACGATCGCCAGTCCTAACCCTAACCCGCCAAACTGGCGCGTCGTTGAACCGTCTGCTTGTCGGAAATAGTCAAACACATACGGCAGGAAGTCAGGATGAATGCCCTTACCCGTATCGCCAATGGTAAGACACGCCTCATCGCCTACCTGTTGTAATTGCACGCTAATATGCCCACCGGTGGGAGTAAATTTGACCGCATTAGAAAGCAGATTCCATACTACTTGCTGCAAGCGAGTTGCGTCACCTGAAACCTGTCCAACTTCAGGATCAAGGTTTGTTTCTACCGTAATCGACTTGGCTTCTGCGGCGAGTCGCACCGTTTCGATCGCTGCTTGAATTGTAGCTGCGAGATTAACAGGACTCACATGCAGGCTAAGTTTCCCTTGCAGAATTCGAGAGACATCCAGCAAGTCTTCAATCAGTTCGGATTGTAATTTCGCGTTCCGTTCAATTGTGGCTACAGCTTGTGCGGTTTTAGCTGTGTTCAGATTGCCAGTTTTCAGGAGCTTTGACCAGCCCAGAATCGGGTTGAGGGGCGATCGCAACTCATGGGACAGGACGGCTAAAAATTCGTCTTTGATGCGGTTGGCTTGCTCGGCTTGTTCGCGTGCCACTTGTTCTCGTTGCAGCAGTTGCTCTCGTTCGGCTTCGGCTTGCTTGCGATCGCTAATCTCAGCCACAAAAACGGTCAGTCCATTGGGCGAAGGATAAACTCGATGGTCGTACCAACGATTCCAGGGGGCGTATAGATTCTCAAACTGGAGCGGTGTTTGCTCGCGCATCGCTCGATGAAAATGCTCATAAACATCAGTGTCAACCGCAGCGGGAAACAAATCCCAGATATTGCGTCTCAGAATTTCTGCTCGTGGCATTGCAATGATTTCGCAGTGGCGATCGTTGACATAGGTAAACCGCCAATCGCGATCGAGGACATAAAACCCATCCCTAATGCTTGACAAAATGGTTTCAAGTTGCTGTTTTGCCGTTTCTGCTTCCAGTCGTAACACCTGTTCCTGTTGAGTTGCTTCCCGCCGCAATTGCGCTAGCTTCAAGGTTGCCTCCACTCGTGCCAACAATTCACGCGCAGAAAAGGGCTTGATCAGATAATCGTCGGCTCCTGCTGCCAGTCCTTCAATACGAGCCTCTTCCCCAGCACGAGCAGAAAGCATAATAATCGGAACTTCCCTCGTTTGCGGCTCGGATCGGATCGCTTGCAGCAAACCAAATCCATCGAGGTTAGGCATCATCACATCTGTTAAGATCAAATCTGGAACCTGCTGACGAACCGCAGACAGCGCCACAAGACCATCTGACACGGCTTCTACCTCGTACTGCTGACTTAACAACCGCTTGAGGTAGTCGCGCATATCTGCGTTGTCGTCTGCCACAACAATCCGAGCAGAAGAAGAGGACAAGGGAACAAGGGGGCGAGACAAGGAGAATTCCTCAGTAATACTCCACTTGTCTTCCTCTCTCGTTGTCTCCCCCTCATTTTCTTCCGGTAGCCAACGCAGAGCTTCTTCCAAGTAAGGATGCGCGACCAATGCAGTTGAAGCTAAAGTGCAACTCGCCCCGATTCGATCTTGGGGTAAATGAGCCGTTCCCGTGGGAATCGAAATGGTGAAACAAGTGCCAGTTCCCTCTACGCTGGTTACGTCGATCGCACCTTGATGCAGCTTGACCAATTCCTGCACCAGCGATAGCCCAATCCCCGATCCTTCAATGCTGCGCCCCTGTGCCCCTTTTACCCGATGGAACCGCTCAAACAAGTACGGCAGTTCTGTGGCTGGAATGCCAATTCCCGTGTCGCGCACCGCTAACTCAACATAGTTTTGAATTTCTCGTAAAGAGTTTTGAGTTGAATCTTCTAATTCAAAACTTTCTTTTTTGCATTTCATTTTTAGGGAAATTTCAATTTCCCCGCTAAAGGTGAACTTGAAGGCATTGGATAGTAAGTTGAGAACGATCTTCTCCCACATTTCGCGATCAACATACACCGCCTCTGGCAGGGGTGGACAATCTACAACTAGCCGGAGGTTTGCCCGTTCGATGCAAGCGCGAAACACCGATGCGAGTTCGGCGGTAAAGGCAGCTAAATCAATGGGTTCATAAACTGCCTGCACTCGTCCAGCTTCAATGCGGGAAAAGTCCAGCAGAGTATTGACCAGCTTTAACAACCGTAACGCATTGCGTTGCACTAATTGTAATTGTTCGCGTTCTTGGACTGGAATCGTTTCACCCAGATTGGCGATCGCATCTTCTAAGGGAGCCAGCATCAGCGTGAGCGGAGTCCGAAATTCATGGCTGACATTGCTAAAGAACAGCGTTTTAGCGCGATCAAGTTCGGCAAGTTGTTCAGCCCGCCGCCGCTCTTCTTCGTAGGAGCGGGCATTCGTAATCGCCATAGCAATCTGTGCGGTAACTTGACTGAAGAAGTCACAGTAGTGATCGTCGAGTTTACGGCGCGGGCTAGCGACAGCAACCAGCACTCCGGTCACTCTGCTTTGCCCAGTGGCGGCGATTGGCAGTACCATCGCCTCTTGGGGTGGCTCGGAGCAAGGACTGCCAGGAAGTTCTCCGAAGCGTGACACGAGGTCATCAATTACTTGCGGTTGCGCGGTACGAACAGCGCGGGCGATCGCCCAACTATCATTACCATTCTCCTCAGTAAGATCCACAATCTCAGGACTCACCGAGCTATCTAAAGCAAACTCGGTGCTGCCATAGAGACGGGCATATCTGCCATCTGAGTCAATCAGGTAGAGGAGCGCCATCGGGATATCAGCAGGATCGGATCTGAGAGTTTCTACCATCAAGGCGCACACATCTTCGGCAGTCTTTGCCGTTCCCGTTCTAGATGCAACTTCGCGCAGCAGTCGAGTGCGGCGATCGTTCAAAACACGGTAGGTGGTTTCAGTAACGATGTTAAAAACTCCATCAACGATACCTCCCTGTCCTTGAATGGGATTGAATGTGTACTCAAAGAAGCACTCTTCGGTGTATCCAAATCGATGCATCGCCAAAAGTTCGTCGTTATGAAAGGTGCCCTCACCCGTCGCTAAAACCCCCGCAAGTTCTGGTCCAATGTCGCCCCAAATCTCAGACCAAACCTCGCGGGCGGGGCGTCCCAATGACCAGGGGTGCTTATCACCAACGATCGGACGCCAAGCGTCGTTGTAGAGCAGCAAGCAGTCTTGTCCCCAGTAAATGGCGATCGGGAAGCGTGAGTTGAGGCAAATACTCAGCGCCGATCGTAAGCTTTGAGTCCAGCTTTCAATTGACCCCAGTGGCGTTTGCGACCAGTCGAGCGATCGCATCCGCATTGCCATCTCACTATTGCCTGTAAAAAGCTGTTCAGCCGCTTGACAATCCTGGTTCATGTTCCTGTTCCTTCACCTTGCCCGCATAACTGCACGATTGCTTTCACTAACACCTGTGGCTTTACAGGTTTCGTCATGTGAGACTGAAACCAAGACGCGATTGCTACCACTTGCTGTAAGCAGGCAACATCACCGAAAACTTGGAATTTTGGATTTTGGATTTTAGATTTTAGATGACTGAGTTGCTCGTCAGCGTCTGTAGATTTTGGGCTGCCATCAACATCGTCCAATCCAAAATCTAAAATCGTAAATTGTAAATCGATAAGCTTGGCTTCTGCTGCTAAACGTACAGTTTCGAGCGCCGCGGCGCTCGCAAACGTTAATTCGACCACTTGGGTTTGTCCCGATTCCATAATGTAGGGGACGAAAATGGGCGTGGGCGCTGATTTGTTAATTGCGTTCAAAATCGCATTGTTTTGCCGCAGTTCTGCTTCAACTTGCTTGCGTTCGGTAATGTCGCTACTTTGTAACCAGTCGTGACACATGAGTGCCGCCATCTCGCGATCGCCAAAAATATCTTCAGGAGCAGTTGCTTTCATGTCAGCAGGCATAGATACCTTTTACTTGGGAAAGTATTTAGCGAGTAGGTCTGTGCCGCGATCGCCCAATGAGTGCAGGAGAGTTTCAATTTGTTTCATTGCCAGCGGTAAAGGCTTTGTCCGTCCGTTCTCCCATCGATTAACGCTATGGAACGAAACTCCTATCTTCTCAGCAAACTTGAGCTGCGAGAGTTCAAGGCGCTGCTGAAATATACTATATGGACTAGCTCTTATAGCCTCTATCAAAAGAAGTAGAAATAGTTACGTTGCCAAAATTTGTTCGCTACAAAAGTTTGTACCAATTCCTCGTTTAAGAGGGTTTTGTTACCTATTTCATAACTAATAAATGTTTCATCAATTCCCCTTCACTTTTTTCTGCAATATAGCAAGAGGCAGGAGGCAGTTATGCTGGAGGTGAAAACCCTGTGCTTGCTGATGTTGAGATTTTAAAACCTAACCAGCTCTTCGACTGCAATACAATGAAATGAAACAAATTTCGTTATGCCTTACTCGTATGTGTTGAGTTATGAGTTTAAAAACTCTTTTATTTTAATTCAAAAGCTTGCCCTTGAGCGAAGCGAAGGGTCAAAATTCAAAACTTTTCTAACCTAGTTACAAATTACCAACCATTAACTGTTGCTGGCAAAATTGGATAACAGCTTCAGCAGGTAAGGGTTTGCTAAACAAGTAGCCTTGCATTCCGTCGCACTTCACCGCGTGTAAAAACTTCAACTGTTTTAGTGTTTCGACACCTTCAGCAATGACATTTAACTCTAGCCCATGTCCTAACGCAACGATCGATTTAATAATCGCTGCGTCTTTTTGATCTGTTGTGATATCGTTAACAAACTCGCGAGCCACCTTGAGGGTATGTAAGGGGAAACGTCTGAGTGTCGCCAGCGAGGAGTAGCCAGTTCCAAAGTCATCCATCGCAATGTAGACGCCCATATCCTGTAACTCTTGCAGAACGCAAATTGTGAAGTTGACATCATGCATGGCAATACTTTCTGTGATTTCAACTTCCAAATAACTCGGATCGAGTCCTGTTTCTGCAAGAACGCGAGCAATCGTTTTTGATAAGCTTTGCTGTTGAAACTGTCGCGCTGAGAGATTCACCGCAATCCGCATTGGTGGTAGCCCTGCGAGTTGCCAAGCACGGTTTTGGGTACAAGCAGCTTGGAGTACCCACTCGCCAATTGCGCCGATTAATCCCGTTTCTTCTGCTAAGGGAATAAACTGATCAGGAGAAACTAGCCCTAACTCTGAATGTTGCCAGCGAATCAAAGCTTCAAGTGCGACGATCTGACCAGTTTTTAAATTAAGCTGTGGCTGATAGTGCAGCAAAAACTCATCGCGGTTTAATGCTTTGTAGAGATGATTGGCTAAAACAAGTTGCTCTAGTGCTTTTTTATTCATCTCCGGCGCGTACAACTGAAAGTTGTCTTTTCCCTGCTGCTTAGCGCGGTACATTGTCGTATCCGCATTTTTAAGTAGCGTTTCTGTATCTTCGCCGTCGTAAGGAGCTAATGCAATCCCAATACTTGTTGTGATGTGTAATTCGCGATCGCCAATCCGAAACGGAGTTTTGAAAGAAGATAAAATTCTTTGTGCTAGCTTAGCAGCTTCTTCTGGGCAACTAATTCGTGGCAGTAGCAAGGTAAATTCGTCGCCTCCCCAACGGGCGATTGTATCGCCTTCACGCAAACAGCCTAGCAATCTTTGCGCCACACTTTGTAATAGCGCATCTCCCACCGCATGACCCAGCGTATCATTGATTGTTTTGAAGCGATCTAAATCAAGAAATGCTACGGCAAGCATTTCACCGCGCCGATAGGCTTGAGCAAGAGCTAGGGAAAGACGATCTTC
Source organism: Gloeocapsopsis sp. IPPAS B-1203 (assembly GCF_002749975.1). Lineage (NCBI taxonomy): Bacteria > Bacillati > Cyanobacteriota > Cyanophyceae > Chroococcidiopsidales > Chroococcidiopsidaceae > Gloeocapsopsis > Gloeocapsopsis sp. IPPAS B-1203. Next base: position 28,109 of record NZ_PEIG01000003.1, read on the forward strand.
AAAAAGTATCCGATTTGGTAGCCCTGTTAAAGGATCGTGTGAAGCTTGATGGCGGAACATATCTTCCACGCGTCGCTGCATCACAGCCATGTATAGATGATTTCCTAAAGCTTGAGCAAGTTTAACCTCATTGAGACGCCACTCTTGTGCTTGTCCTTGTTTGATTTCTCGCCACGCTGCAAACGACTCACGCGGACGAACATTGCGTTCGTCATGATTCACTCTCCCCGCCCACAAAGTCTCAGTTTCGATTTCATTGCGGAAAATCGTAAAACATCCTACACAATCTTGACGATATTGCAGCGGCATAATCAAAATTGAACGAATTTTCGTTGCTGCAAAAGCCGAGACTAAATCAAAGTGTGGTTCTTGATACAAGTCGCTAATCGTTCGGAAATGGGGCAGTTTTGACACATGGGCACTATTATGGTCAGCAGATAAATTTTCAAGGTTTTCTGCTATGGAAAAATTCTGCACGCGCAGTTCTTCATAACTGTATTGCTGATTGGGGGAAGTAGATTGCGGAAACCCCATTATTTGCTGCCAATATGAACTTTCTTCAAGTTCACAGCAAGGTTGTTCTCCGTAGGTATAAACTTGCGCTAGCTTACCTGTAGGTTCTGCGGTGATATAAAGTCTACCTCCAGAACCTTGTAAAACTTTGACAATCTCTTCTAAAACGGTTTGGCGAATTTCTGTGACACTAGCAGGAGAGTGAAGCAAGCAACTAATTTGATTGAGTGTTGCTTCGTGCTGCACTTGTTGTCGTGTCTGCTTCAATAGGTTTGATTGAGAAATTGCAATTGATAGCTGATCGACAAGCAACTGTACAACTTCTAATTCTTTTTGAGAAATCTGTCGCGGTTGACTGTGGTGCGAAACAAGCAACCCCCAAAGCTGGTTTTGGTATAAAATGGGCAATGTTAGCGAGGAAGACACACCCATATTAGACAAGTATTGGGCATGACAAGGATCGATAGGGCAATAGCGGATATCTTCTACTAAGAGGCTTTCTCCTGTTTCCGAGCTATCGAGTTGGTTTAGTGCTTTTCTTTGAGCAACAACATCCACAATGATCCGCTGACGAGTTTTCACAAACATTTCCCGCGCTTGTGGTGGGATATCATCAGCAGGAAAATGTAGCCCTAGAAGTGATGGAAGCCGCTGACCGTGAATTGATTCAGCAATCACCTCACCACTTCCATCAGGATGAAATCGGTAAATCTTAACTCTTTCTGTGTTTAGAAACCTACGTACTTCCTCGACAGTCGTTGTTAGAATTTCTTGCAGTTCTAAAGATTTACGGATGCGACTGGTAATGCGATTCAGTACCCCTTCTTGAACGCAAACATGGCGTGACTTTTTGCCTTGCGATCGTTTCATAGACACAGCAACCTCTCTGTTAGGATAATTCTTACCCTATTTTTAAGAAAAATTAAGTTTTATCTTATACAATACCAGCAAATCATAAATAAAATTAATCTATTACTTGCTGTTAAGAGAATACTTATAAGAAATGTCAATATTCTAGTAATATTTTGTAACCAAAAAGCAACAATCTAAAACCGAAATATTACGGATTTCACTCAATAGTGTTAACTGTGCGCGGAGTTATGGGTAATAAATGAAATTAACTCAAAACTCACCCGTCGCAAGTTCGTTAAGTTCGGCAATATCTTTTAAAGATTGCCAGCCAGCTTGCCACTGCGATCGGTCTTTGAGTAATGTAGCATTCAGCCAAAACCGTACATTAGGATCGCACGCTGCAACCATTTCTGCAAACAGCCACTTGCCTTGATTTTTGCGGTTAACCACGACAAAATGACGCCAACCATCAATTTTTTGCTGTGCAGTCCACTTAGAACCAACTAAATAAGGAAATTTCTGCTTTTTTTTAGCCATTAGAGGAGTGAAGGGTGAGGGGTGAGGAAAAAATAGTCGAAACCTTTCTACGTTGATCCAGCACCACGCACAAACTAGATAATTACGACCAGAAATTCTAGGATACCCCATTGACCGGAAATACCCACGCAGAAATACGTAAACACCGATCTAAGCACAAGCCGGCTTCTTTCTACAATGACCTATAGGGATAGCAGTTAGCCTTTTTTATATTTACCACTCTGTGCTCTCTGCGTCTCTGTGGTTGAATCACACCAGCACTCAGAGGGAATTCAGAATATGCAACCAACAAATCCAAATCAGTTTACAGAAAAAGCGTGGGAAGCGATCGCCCACACGCCAGATATCGTCAAAGCTGCACAGCAACAGCAGATCGAAAGCGAACACTTGATGAAAGCACTGCTAGAACAAGAAGGTTTAGCCAGTAGTATCTTAAACAAAGCAGGAGTTAACGTTCAGAAAGTCCGAGAACGCGCCGAACAATTTATTCAACGTCAACCGAAAGTTTCTGGTAGTGGAAGTTCTGTATTTCTAGGACGTAGCTTAGATACATTACTCGATCGCGCCGAAAACTATCGTAAAGAATTAGCAGATGAATATATTTCAATTGAACATTTATTATTAGCTTACGCTAACGACGATCGCTTCGGTAAAAGCCTATTTCAAGAATTCGGGTTAGACGAAGCAAAACTCAGGGGTATCATTAAACAAGTTCGAGGAAGTCAGAGAGTGACTGACCAAAATCCAGAAGGCAAATACGAATCTCTAGAAAAATATGGGCGCGATCTCACTGAAGCCGCCCGTCAAGGTAAACTTGACCCAGTAATTGGGCGTGACGATGAAATCCGCCGCACAATTCAAATTCTGTCCCGCCGTACTAAAAATAACCCTGTCTTAATTGGCGAACCTGGCGTCGGTAAAACGGCGATCGCTGAAGGACTCGCCCAACGAATTGTTGCAGGTGACGTCCCGCAATCGCTCAAAGACCGTAAACTTATCGCCTTAGATATGGGTGCATTAATCGCAGGTGCAAAGTTTCGCGGCGAATTTGAGGAACGTCTCAAAGCAGTACTTAAAGAAGTCACCGAGTCGCAAGGTAAAATTATTCTCTTTATTGATGAGATTCACACCGTTGTTGGTGCAGGTGCAACACAAGGCGCAATGGACGCCGGAAACTTGCTTAAACCAATGCTGGCACGAGGTGAGTTGCGGTGTATCGGTGCAACCACTTTGGATGAATACCGCAAGTATATCGAAAAAGACGCGGCGTTAGAACGTCGCTTCCAGCAAGTGTATGTCGATCAACCTTCGGTAGAAGACACAATTTCGATTCTGCGCGGACTCAAAGAACGCTATGAAGTCCATCACGGGGTAAAAATCTCTGATAGTGCGGTAGTTGCAGCTGCAACACTGTCGAGTCGATATATTAGCGATCGCTTTCTACCCGATAAAGCAATTGACTTGGTAGACGAAGCCGCTGCGCGCTTGAAAATGGAGATCACTTCCAAACCGGAAGAACTTGATGAGATTGATCGCAAGATTCTTCAACTTGAAATGGAGAAACTATCACTCCAAAAAGAAAGCGATCCTGCTTCGAGAGAACGGTTAGGAAGACTCGAAAAAGAACTTGCAGATCTCAAAGAACAACAACGCGCCCTAAATGCACAATGGCAGTCTGAAAAAGATGTTATTAATCAAATTCAGGCAATTAAAGAAGAAATCGACCGCGTTAATGTTGAAATTCAGCAAGCCGAACGTGACTATGACCTAAATAAAGCAGCGGAGTTGAAATACGGTAAATTAACTGACTTGCATCGTCAGCTAGAAGAAGCCGAAACTAAACTCTCGCAAACTCAAACTACTGGTCAATCACTTTTGCGTGAAGAAGTCACCGAAGCAGATATTGCGGAAATTATCTCGAAGTGGACAGGAATTCCGATTAGCAAGTTAGTGGAATCGGAAAAAGAGAAGCTGCTACATTTAGAAGATGAACTTCACCGTCGCGTGATTGGGCAAAATGAAGCAGTCACAGCGGTTGCAGATGCGATCGCGCGATCGCGTGCAGGTTTAGCCGATCCAAATCGTCCAACTGCGAGTTTTATCTTCCTTGGTCCTACAGGTGTTGGTAAAACCGAACTTGCCAAAGCACTTGCAGCATATCTATTCGATACCGAAGAAGCAATGGTGCGGATTGATATGTCGGAATATATGGAGAAACACGCAGTTTCGCGCTTAATTGGTGCACCTCCAGGATATGTCGGTTATGACGAAGGTGGACAGTTGACTGAAGCAATTCGCCGTCGTCCTTATGCAGTGATACTATTTGACGAAATCGAAAAAGCTCACCCCGACGTGTTTAATGTCATGCTGCAAATTCTGGATGATGGGCGTGTCACCGATGCACAAGGTCATACGGTGGACTTTAAAAATGCGATCATCATTATGACGAGTAATATTGGTTCGCAGTACATTTTGGATATTGCTGGCGATGACTCGCGCTATGAAGAGATGCGTAGTCGTGTCATGGATGCAATGCGTAATAGCTTCCGTCCAGAATTTCTCAACCGGATTGATGAGATTATCATCTTCCATGCTTTGCAAAAAGCAGAACTACGCTATATTGTACAACTGCAAATCCAAAGGCTTGAAAAGCGTCTTGCAGAACGTAAGATGTCACTGAAACTCTCTGATGCCGCACTTGACTTTTTAGCCGAAGTAGGATATGATCCTGTATTCGGTGCAAGACCTCTAAAACGGGCAATTCAGCGCGAATTGGAAACTCAGATTGCTAAATCGATTTTACGCGGTGAATTCAACGACGGTGACACAATTTATGTCGATGTTGAAAACGAACGTCTGGCATTTAAGCGTTTACCCGTTGAACTACTCACAATGTAATGGATTAAACAAGGTGGGTTGCCCCACCTTTTGTTTCATATCAAACCTGTTTTTACTCTGAACCGTAGTAGGTCTACGTAGCGTTCCCTGAACCCTGACCTCCGACTCCTGACCTCTTTTTTATCTACCACAGATAATTCGCCGCATTTGCCGCATATTTTCCGGTAGTTCTAGATGCATTGCTTGTTGAATAAACATTGTTGGTATGGGCATATTTGGTGTCGCTTGCACCGCATAAGTCAAAACTGTCCCAATGCCACAGTCTTGTAATTTCAACTCCGCAGTAAAATCATTAAACGTCCCTTGCTCTAAACGAAACTGAATTCGCTGCTGTAGAACTTCAATGACGTTGAGATAAACCTCTACTTGGGCAGTAAATAGAAAGAAGGCTTTTTTCGCAACTTGATACACACGTTTGGTTTCACCACGCTGCAAAACTTCGCTTTTAATCACATCAGGAAAGTATTGCACCCAGCGCGGATAATCTGTCACCTGCTGCCAAACTTGCGATCGCTTTAATGGTAAGTACATCGAAGCTATTACCGCACCACCCCACGCTGAATGCGATCGCGTTTCTAGTAAAATTTCACCTTGCAAAAGTGCTGTTTGCTGAACTTGACTCCATGTTCCTGCAGGCTCGACTAAATTTGTTACAGAAAGTGTATCCATCTGACTTCAGCTACTCCTCAACACCTAAAAACCGATCTAAGTATTACTACTTAGTTAACCTTTGTTTGCAGCAGTCGCTCATACTGCCCAATTTACCTACACAAATATAAAGAAATAGTAAACTTAGTGTAAAGGTTCAGAGAAATTACAGAGCTTCGACTTGAAAATTGGATGTTTATGAAATTTCAACTCTAATAAATCACAAGTTTTGAAATTTAGCTACTATTGTTATAAATGTTATAAAATATACAAAACATATTGTGAGTCAATTAGTAAAAGTTGGAAAAATAACTTATCTTGATTGCCACTGCCGGAGTTATGAATGATTAAGTGTTGAATTATGATATGAAAATTCTTTGAATTTAAATCTCTTTTACTAGTCACTAAACACTTTTTTTAATTAAAAACTCTTCAAAATTCAAAACTTAAAATTAAAATAGATAAGTACATTAAAGAGGAAAAAGTGAGTCGAACTCGTCGCAATCATAACATTCGCACTGTACAACTTTTTTTTGTTTTTGCAGGAATTACAATCTTTGTTTGGGTACTACGAGGCTTAGGAATTTTGACTTTTATTCCTGGCGGAATTATATGGATATTAATTTTGTTATCTGTGGTAACAGGAGTTTGGAGCCGCTTACAAAGAGGATAAGTTTGTTTTTGAGCTTTATAGCATAGCTATCACAGTATTTTTGTTGGCTGCAACTCAAACAACATGATATTTCTTATTAAAAGAAAGAAAGAATGCACATCTACTTAAAAATATAAATAGATGTAGCTTGAGATACAGTACAAGAATCAATCTTATGGATGAAGATGTTATTTTCAGTCACTGGTATTCTTCCTGATAAGTAGGAAATACAAGGGAAAAATATGACTGCAACTGATACAACTATCACACAGCAGAATGCTGCTGAGTTTCGTAGCGTATCTGCTATTTTCAACAATCGCGAACAAATTGATAGTGTCATTCGCCGTTTACTCGACCGAGGAATTTCTCGCGATGATATTTCTGTAATTGGAAAAAACTTTCACTCTGAAACTAAAATTGCTGGTTTTATTACTAAAAAAGATGTCATCTTAGGTGGATTGAAACAAGGAGCAATCTTTGGATCAATCTTTGGTTCTGCGTTAGCTTTGTTGACCGGAGTAGGTGTCTTATTTGTACCTTTTATTGGGACATTAGTTGCCGCAGGACCTTTGGGCGCAGCTTTATTAGGTGCTGCAGGTGGCGCGATCGCAGGTAGTGCTGGTGCAGGTTTAGTCTCTGCCTTAGTCACATTAGGAATGCCAGAAGAGAAAGCAGCAGTATATCAAACTCGAATTGAAGCGGGCGACTTTTTGGTAGCAGTAGAAGTCCCTGCAGACAAAACAGGTGAAATTCAGCTATTGCTTGAAAGTGCGGGTGGTGAAGAAACCCATGTTAACGAAAAATCCTTACCCCGCAGACGAACTGGACAAATTGAAAGTGCAGCAGACTTGTCGCCAGAAGTGCGATCGCACCTTTCAGAGGATGCACAGCGAGCGTTTATTGCTAACTATAACAAGGCGTTATCAGAAACAAGTGACGAAGAAAAAGCAGAACATCAAGCTTGGGATGCAGTTTGCGAACAGTACGAACAAGACGAAGATGGTACTTGGTCAAAAGCAAAATCAAGTATTTAGCAACTGTTAGCTTGTCAGCTAATTGACTACCAGCCTCTGAAATGAATCAGAGGCTTCTGATCAAGAATTAAGCCTAGCAAATGAATTCGCACACTATAAACAAAGTTCACCAACTTTTAGAGTTTTGAGTTTTGAGTGTTGAGTTATGAGTTTAAGAGAGTTACTCGTTAAGAGTATTGAGCATAAGAGAGTTTTGAATGTTGAGTGTTGAGTTAGCCAAATTCTTGATAATTCAAAATGTGCTAAGGCACCGCTACGCTAACAAAACTTGCTGGGATAGCCCCGAAGGGAGTTGGAGAGCATCTACAATTCATACAGAGGTCTACATCAGGTAGTCGTTATGCAAAAGTATATTTGTACAACTTGTGGCTACATTTACGATCCTGAAGCGGGTGATTTGGATTCAGAAATTGAACCAGGTACGCCATTTGAAAATATTCCTGATGACTGGGTATGTCCAGTATGTGGTGCAACCAAAGATCAGTTTGAATTGGAATCCTGAGGATTTAGTTTATAAAAACAATAGTTCAACCGCTTGGGTTATCTGGTTAGAGTGTGGTGAGAAAATTACTAGTGGAATATAAAGCCCAAGCAAATATCAATCTACTGCTCAATATTAGGGCTGCTGAACTTTACACTGAGATAGTCCTTTAGCTCTGTTTGCGAACTTGGTATCAAAGGTATAGATAATAGAGCAACTTTTGCTTTGTGATAAATGAAGTGCATCAGCAAAATCCAAACCATTTTCATGCCACTGCAAAGCCTGCGCTACCAAACTGGCGTTTCTAAGCTGAACATTAGGTAAACCCAAAAGGTTCCTGAATGCTTGACAAATTTCACTCGGTTTGAAACTGTAAGCAAAACGTAATACCCATTCAGTTTCCAGAAGAACTGTGTCTGGAATAAATATGTCTTGTTCTTGGAATAGCTGGAGACTTTTGTTGTATTGCTGTTCATCATCTTGTGTTAAGAGACGTACAACAATGTTGGTATCAACTGCGATCATGCCACTGTTGTATCACTCCTTGGCGAATTGCATCTTCTAGCTCATCGAGACTTTTCAGTTTTCCCTGATAGCTTAAACAGCCTGCAACCTGCGCTAAAGTTGTTTCCGCAAAAGGTTTTTTAGGTTTTAGGAGGATACCATCGCCGACATCAATCGCAATCAGTTCTTGACCTACTTCCCAATGATGAGCAGCACGTAAGGCTTTTGGAATAATCACTTGCCCTTTACTTGACAAACGAGTGACTTGCATCAAATTTAGCGACGAAATAGTAAGAAATATGTAAGAATTATAGCAGGAAACGCACTTGATTGCGATAGTTACATTGACCGTTATGCGACAAGTTCTTAGCAAAAAATAGCCATTGAAAGCTATCAAAACGTTAGGCTGATATGTAGAACTGTCTTGGATTGCTTTGTAGGAATTAGGTAAATTGCAACCGTTAATTGTTGTTATTGGAGGAGGCGCAGCGGGTTTTTTTGGTGCGATCGCGGCAGCACAAGCTCATCCTTATACCCAAGTCATTATTTTAGAAGCAAGTCACCAACCGTTAGCCAAAGTCCGTGTCTCTGGCGGTGGGAGATGTAATGTTACCCATGCGTGTTTTGAACCAGCTGCCTTAGTACAAAATTATCCCAGAGGTGGCAAAGCCTTACGCGGAGCATTTACCCGATTTCAAAGCCGCGATACTGTCAATTGGTTCGCCGCACAAGGAGTCAAACTGAAAACTGAAGCCGATGGCAGAATGTTTCCTGTCACAGATGACTCTGCTACGATTGTTGATTGTCTAATGGAAAAAGCGATCGCTTTAGGAATCGAAATTTATCAGGGCGCAGCAGTGGTTTCTGTAAAGAAGCTGGATAGCGTGACTTCGAGATTTGAAATTCAGTTGAAATCAGGAGAAATTATTACATGCGATCGCATATTACTCGCAACAGGTAGTAATAAAGTCGGTCATCACATTGCCGAAACTTTAGGACACCATATTGAATCGCCCGTACCATCGCTGTTTACATTCAACATTCTCGATCAAGAACTACGCGCACTAGCTGGGGTAAGTGCCGATACTGTCCGTTTACGGTTGTCAGTTGGTAGTCACAAACTCGAACAAACAGGTTCATTACTTATTACCCACTGGGGTTTAAGTGGTCCTGCGGTGCTGAAACTTTCGGCGTGGGGGGCGCGGATGCTATATGACGAGAAATATCACGCAACTCTAACAATTAACTGGCTTCCACAATCTAACCCTGAAGATATCCGCCAAAAATTACTGACAGTTAAAACTGAATGGGCAAAACGGGCGATCGCGCTTCACTGCCCTGTTGAATTACCGCGTCGTTTGTGGCAATATCTAGTGTCGCGGGTTAACCTCAGCAGTGAAGATCGTTGGTCAGGAGTATCGCACAAAAGCTTAAATCAACTTGTTCAAGAACTGACTCAAGGACAATACTTGATTCAGGGTAAGGGAGTTTTTAAAGAAGAATTTGTCACTTGTGGCGGCGTTAGCCTCAAAGAAGTTGACTTCAAAACAATGGAAAGTCGTCTTTGTCGAGGAATTTATTTTGCTGGAGAAATTTTAGATATTGATGGTATTACTGGAGGCTTTAACTTTCAGAGTGCTTGGACAACGGCTTGGTTAGCTGGTCAAGCAATGGGAGTAGTCTAGTAGTTAGTTTTGAGATTTGAATTTTGAGTTTTGAGTTATGAGTGTTGAGTTGAAGAGAGTTATGAGTCGAGAGTTTTGTTAGCGTAGCGGTGCGTTAGCACGTTTTGTTCGCCAAGAAAGGTGCCGGAGGCAATTATTTTCAGTTGTTCGCGAAGAAAGGTGCCAGAGCATTAGAATTCCTTAACTCAACACTCAACATTGAGAACTCATAACTCTTCCTCCCCCTGACCTCCGACCTCTGACCTCTGACCTCTGACCTCCGACCTCTACTATAAAATGGTTCAATTAGTTTTTGAAACTATAAAACTCAAAAATGAAATTTAGCGAAGTTGTTCAAAAACTTGGTGAAACTGCTGCCAACAATAGCCTTAGTCTCAATAAAGACTGCGATCCGGATCTTCCTAGATTAGCACCAGTTGAAGAAGCTGTTACAGGAACTTTAAGCTATATCGAAGGTGCCAAATTTGCCTCGCAAGTTGCCACAACTGGTGCTAGTGCATTGATTTTGCCGCAAGACGAAGCATTACAAGCACAAGCACAATCACGGGGTATTGCTTGGATTGCAACTTCCCAACCACGGTTATTATTTGCACAAGCGATCGCACTATATTATCAACCATTCCATCCTGCACCTGAGATTCATCCTAGTGCAGTGATTCATCCTTCAGTAAAACTCGGCGAAGACGTATACATTGGCGCGCACGTTGTCATTCAAGCAGGTGTTAGCATTGGCGATCGCGTTTGCATTCACCCTAATGTTGTGGTTTACCCTGAAGTCAAAATCGGCGATCGCACAGTTCTTCATGCTAACTGTACAATTCACGAGCGCAGCCAAATTGGTGCGGACTGCGTGATTCATAGTGGTGCCGTCATTGGTGGAGAAGGCTTTGGTTTTGTGTCTTCACCGACGGGGTGGGTCAAGATGGAACAGTCAGGCTACACCGTATTAGAAGATGGCGTCGAAGTAGGTTGCAACAGCACGATTGATCGCCCCGCAGTGGGAGAAACACGCATTGGTAAAAATACAAAAATTGATAACTTGGTACAAATCGGTCATGGTTGTCAGGTTGGTGCTAACTGTGCATTTGCCGCACACGTTGGCTTAGCTGGCGGTGTAAAAATTGGCAATCAAGTTATTCTTGCAGGTCAAGTGGGAATTGCCAATCAAGTAAAAATTGGCGATGGGGCTGTTGCTTCTGCTAAAGCTGGGGTTCATAGTGACGTTCAGCCAGGAACAATTGTCTCAGGGAATCCTGCCATATCACACAAAAATTTTCTCAAAGCATCTGCTGTTTACACGCGCTTACCAGAAATTTATCAAACTCTCAAGCAGTTACAACGCAGCTTAAGTAGAGAAAAATAAATATGCTAGCAACACTACTTTTATAGTAGGGTTATCCTTACTCACTTAGATTTTTATTAGCTAATATAGAAGTAAAGGTGCAAGTAAAAAGCTGTTAAACGCACCTCTGTTCAACTTTTATATTGAATAGTTCATCGTTGAGTGACAACTTGATTCAGTCTTTTTTACTGAACTATGGAGGTGACTTGACCGTGGCATTAGTACATTGGCAACCATTTCAAGAAATTACTGCCTTACGGCGTCAAATGGATCGGATGTTTGACGAAATTGCAGGATTTAATCGAGAGTTAAAGATAAACTGGATGCCTGCGATTGAAATGAAAGATAGTGAAGAAAGCATTATCTTACGCGCTGAAATTCCTGGAATAGATGCTAAAGATCTTGATGTACAAGTCGCCCGAGATGCAGTTACAATCACGGGTGAAACTCATCAGGAACAACAAACAGAAGATCGGGGATTTTGGCATTCTGAATTTCGCTATGGGAAGTTCCAAAGAACGATTCCATTACCAGTAGCAGTCGAAAATGAACGAGTCGAAGCAAGCTACAAAGACGGAATTTTGACTTTGACACTACCCAAAGTTGCTGAAGCAATTAACCGTGTAGTCCACATTAATTTAACAGGAGATACAAAAGAGGCGATCGCAGGTTCTGATACTGCTCACACAGTAGATGTGTCGAGCGAGATGCAAGACAAAGACAACAATTAACCTGATGACTAAAAGACTAACTAATAATAATTAACTTTAGTTAGTTGATACTTGTTACTTCTAAATAATTCTTGCGCTGAGTAGAATTTCTCAAAATATTAATCTACTCAGCTTTTTTATGCAAAACTTAAAATCCTAACTTTTCTAACAAAGGACGAGTGGAAACAATATGTCTTTCTAAACCTAATTCTTTAGGTTTAATACCTAATGCCAAAGCAATGAGTTGAGGGAGATGCAACACAGGTAAACCCAGTTTTTCGCCCACTACTTTTTCGACTTCAGGTTGACGAGAATCAAGATTGAGATGACACAAAGGACAAGGAGTGACCATACAATCTGCACCAGCTACGAGAGCTTCTTGAATATGCATTCCTGCCATTTTAAAAGCTTGAGTGGTGGCATAACTAGAAAGAGGCCAGCCACAGCACTGAGTTCGCCCGCGATAGTATACTGGTGTTGCACCAATTGCCCGAAAGACATTTTCCATTGATTGGGGGTTGTAGGGGTCATCGTAGGGCATGGATTTTTGGGCACGCAGTAAATAACAGCCATAAAAAGCAGCACATTTAATCCCGCTCAAGCGTCGCGATACGCGGTTTTGCAGTTCTTGTAAGCCGTAATCAGCAACAATTGCATACAGCAGATGCTTGACTGTAGAATTACCACGATAGGGCAAACAACCTTCTTGGGTAAGTAAGCCATTAATTTGCTCAAGGTAAGCAGGGTTAGTCTGCTGAGACTCTTTTAAACGCTCATCAACACGCCCAATCACGCCTTGGCAAGTGCTGCAATGTGTCAGTAAGGGAAGATTTAATTCTTCAGCTAACGCAATATTGCGGGCATTTACAGTATCTTCTAGTAGCAGTGAATCTTCTTTAAAAGTACCAGAACCGCAGCATGCGGCTTTCTTCAGTTCTATAAGTTCAATACCTAAAGCTTGAGTTAATGCTTGCGTAGATTGATAAAGTTCGCGGCAGGCTCCCTGGGCAACACAACCAGGAAAATAAGCATATTTTAAATGGGAAGACATAAGAAATTAGGGACGGGCAACTAGAATAAGGAATAAAACTTAAAGATAACCTTTTCTATCCTAACCTCAGTCCACAATTGCTTTTCTTACCTTATTCAGTCTCTTGTTCCTAACTCCTCTTTTAGTGACAGTAGGAAAACAGACCATTTGGAGTGTTTAAGCGATCGCGCTTTTCGATAAGATAAATATGCCTAAAATCATGTCATCCCAATCGAGGGATTTTTTTGCAACTGCTTGAGGACGTTATATTTATGAGCGAAGCGGAAATTTTTGAAAAAGTCAAGAAAATTGTGACTGAGCAACTGAGTGTTGAAGCTGAAAAGGTGACACCACCAGCAAACTTTGCGAACGACCTAGGAGCCGATTCGCTTGATACTGTTGAACTTGTGATGGCTTTAGAGGAAGAATTTGATATTGAAATTCCCGATGAGGCAGCTGAACAAATTACAACTGTACAGCAAGCTGTAGATTACATCAGCAACAAAGTGACTGCATCCGCTTAGGTGTGAGGCACATCTGACAAGGTGGCGCCAGGAATGCGATCGCACTCGTGATTAAATCGTCTGAAGATCGCGCCAGCGCCCAAAACTAAAAATTCATTTGTTCTGCGTTATTCAGTCAGGAAGCTGGCTCAACTGAAGTATGACAGATAAGGAAAAAAAACGTGTTGTCGTAACGGGTATCGGTGCTATCACGCCGATTGGCAATACTCCAGATGAGTACTGGGAAGGGTTAATAAATGGACGCAGTGGGATTGGTCCGATTACCTTGTTCGATGCCTCCCATCACAAGTGCCGCATTGCTGGTGAAGTCAAAGGATTTAATCCTCATGACTACCTTGACAGCAAAGATGCCAAGCGCATGGATCGATTTGCTCAGTTTGCGGTTTCAGCCAGTTTACAAGCGCTTGCAGACGCACAGTTTGTCATCAATGAACTGAACGCAGAACAAGTGGGCGTAATTATTGGTACTGGTATTGGTGGGATTAAGGTACTAGAAGACCAACAAACAGTTTATCTCAATCGCGGTCCTGACCGATGTAGCCCGTTTATGGTGCCAATGATGATCGCAAACATGGCAGCAGGATTGACAGCAATTCACATTGGTGCGAAGGGACCAAATACTTGTCCAGTTACAGCATGTGCTGCTGGTTCCAATGCGGTTGGTGATGCGTTTCGGATGATTCAGCGTGGTTATGCCCAAGCAATGATTTGTGGCGGCGCAGAAGCCGCAGTTACACCACTATCTGTAGCAGGTTTTGCTGCAGCTCGAACGCTGTCTACCCGTAATGACGATCCGGCTCGTGCTAGTCGTCCTTTTGATCGCGATCGCGATGGATTTGTTATGGGTGAAGGAGCGGGAATTCTGCTACTAGAGGAACTCGAACACGCCCGCAGTCGTGGCGCACGCATTTATGCCGAAATTGTCGGCTACGGGATGACGTGTGATGCCTATCATATGACATCACCTGTACCTGGAGGCGAAGGTGCAACTCGTGCTATGCAACTTGCACTCAAAGATGCTTTGTTAGATCCAATGCAAGTCAACTACATCAATGCCCACGGTACTAGTACCGCAATGAATGACACGACTGAAACAGCAGCGATGAAAAAAGTGTTGGGCGATCATGCGTACAAAGTCGCAATCAGTTCAACTAAGTCAATGACTGGGCACTTATTAGGCGGTTCAGGTGGAATTGAAGCTGTAGCAACAACTCTTGCGATCGCACATGACCAACTACCACCAACGATTAACTTAGAAAATCCCGATCCAGAGTGCGATTTGGATTATGTACCTAATGTTTCTCGCGCCCAAAAAGTAGATGTTGCTTTGTCAAATTCTTTTGGCTTTGGTGGACATAATGTCACTTTGGTATTTCAGAAGTTCACTGATTAGTGAATGAAACGTGATGCCTCAAGAGCAAAGCAGTTGAGAAGTCAGCAGGGAAAAGGTGAAGCAATGGCAAGTATCTTAAAAATACCTTTGCTCCTCAGCTGGTTTTCTGTTTAATCTATTGGCTATCAAATCAACGTTGGAACAAAAATTGTCAAGTGGAGAAACTTATTAGCCATTGTTTGGGCAAGAATGCTTGCCTGTCAATCCCCAAGAATGGGATGATCGTTAATAAGTGCTTAGGGCAATCTCTGAGGATTACAATTTCAGCCCACTCCATGAGCGTGCTAACCCGTCGTTAACAATAAGAGACTATGGCTGTTGCAACCCAATCCCTCGAAGAACTTTGTATTAATTCAATTCGTTTTCTAGCAATCGATGCTGTAGAAAAGGCAAAGTCTGGTCATCCAGGGCTGCCGATGGGCGCGGCTCCAATGGCATTTGTCTTATGGGATCGATTTATGCGATTCAATCCCAAAAATCCTGCTTGGTTCAACCGCGATCGCTTTTTGCTATCAGCAGGACACGGCAGTATGTTGTTGTATGCCCTACTGTATCTGACAGGCTATGAAGATCTGACGCTTGAAGATCTTAAGCAGTTCCGTCAGTGGGAATCAAAAACTCCTGGACACCCAGAAAACTTTATGAACCCTGGGGTGGAAATTACAACGGGTCCTTTGGGTCAAGGTATTGCCAATGGAGTTGGCATTGCTATGGCGGAGGCTCACTTAGCTGCTAAGTTCAATAAACCTGATTTCTCTATTGTTGACCACTACACTTACGTTATCTTAGGTGATGGATGCAACATGGAGGGTGTTTCCGGTGAAGCGTGTTCGTTAGCTGGACACTTAGGACTTGGTAAGCTAATTGCCTTGTACGACGACAATCAGATCTCAATCGATGGCTCGACCGATCTTGCGTTTACCGAAGATGTTGGTAAACGTTTTGAAGCCTACGGCTGGCACGTCCAAGTCGTGGAAGACGGTAACACTGATTTAGATGCGATTCACCAAGCAATTGAAGCTGCCCAGGCTGTAACGGATAAACCCTCCTTAATTAAGGTACGCACTACAATTGGCTATGGTTCTCCTAAAAAAGCTAACACTCGCCATGCACACGGTGAAGCGCTAGGTGCAGATGAAGTTAAAGCAACCCGCGAACATTTAGGGTGGAATCATGAACCGTTTGAAGTTCCTGAAGATGCCTTAAATCACTGGCGTCAAGCGATTGATCGCGGTGCAAAGTTAGAACAAGAGTGGAATCAATTATTCGAGCGCTACAAGCAGCAATATCCTGAAGATGCTCGCCTTTTAGAGCGGATGCATCAAGCTGAGCTACCTGAAGGATGGGATGCGGTGCTACCTACCTATACACCCGAAGACAAAGGAATTGCCACCCGCGCTCACTCAGGTAATTGTTTAAATGCGATCGCTGAAGTTCTTCCTGAACTGATTGGTGGTTCGGCTGACTTGGCTCCTTCTAACAATACTTTGCTCAAAACTTCCGGAGACTTCCAAAAAGGTCAATACGAAAATCGCTACATCCGTTTTGGAGTGCGCGAACACGGTATGGGCGCAATTTGCAATGGTCTAGCGCTCGATGGTTCTGGACTGATTCCTTACTGTGCAACGTTTCTCGTGTTTACCGATTATATGCGGGCAGCAATTCGTCTTTCGGCGTTGTCTGAAGCTGGCGTGATTTATATCATGACTCACGACTCGATTGCACTGGGTGAAGATGGTCCGACACACCAACCTGTTGAACACGTTGCTTCTTTACGCGCTATTCCTGAGTTGTATGTCATCCGTCCTGCAGATGGTAATGAGACTTCTGGTGCTTACAAAGTCGCAATTAAAGCTGCACGCGGTAAGCGATATGGCAACAAGACAAGACCTTCTGTACTTGCGCTGACTCGCCAAGCTGTACCCAATCTTACCGGTTCTTCAATTGAAGGAGTCACGAAAGGTGCTTATATTCTATCTGATAGTGATGGCACGCCGGACTTAATTTTAATTGGTACAGGTAGCGAAACTCAATTGTGTGTCAAGGCAGCCGAGCAGTTGCAGAGTGAAGGCAAGAAAGTCAGAGTTGTTTCTATGCCTTGTTGGGAAGTATTTGAAGAGCAAGATGCTGAGTACCGAGAATCTGTATTACCTAAAGCAGTGAAAAAGCGGGTGTCAGTTGAAGCTGGTACGACGTTTGGCTGGTGCCGTTATGTTGGTGATGAAGGTATTGCGATCGGTGTTGATCAGTACGGCTCTTCGGCTCCAGGCGGAGTCTGTATGGAGAAATTTGGCTTCACAGTCGATAATGTGGTATCGAAGGCAAAAGCAGTTTTAGGGGAATAATCTATAGATTGTTCTCAAGACACTAAAAGTTTATAGCCACCAGATTAGGGGTTCTTACAAGAGCCCCTATTTTATTGATTATGAAAACACGACTTTGTATCCTAAACATCAGACTTCTTGCAAAAGTACTTAAACTGTCATGTTGAGCCTTGCGAAACATCTCGCGAGATTCTACGTTACATTACATAATGACATTCATAATTTTTCGACTTTTGCAAGAGTTCTACCCTACATAAATGCAAGCACAAATATATTTGTAGCTAAATAAACATACTCTACAGAAATCATCTTACTGATAAAACTGCCACTATTGAGTGTGTCACTTTTAACTTAGGGTACCTGTGATTCATGCGGGAGGTCTACTGTTCTTCTATAAAGCTGCTAAAAGGATAGAAATCACAGCATTTCGCTTCAAAGCTGATTATAAATAGGTAATCAAAGCACAGGAGAAAAGAATACAAGAAGAATCATTTGCCTAGCACTTTTATCAAAGGGTACTGAAAAGTTATCGCTTAATACCAATTTCCTCAATGCTAGCTACAAATCAATCTCCGCGTTTCCGTGTTAGCCATTGTCTTGGAAACTTCGTGAACGTGACGGGAACCGCCTGCTTTTTTGCGAGTTTCCCCCTGTAGCAATCTTAAAGTGAATTAGCTCTCTACCTCCTATTTTATTGAGCTGACTTGATACTTTAATTTCATGTATTCAAAACCAACTTTTTGGTATTTAGTATACAATAGCTATTTTGATAATAAATGTAGTTTTAAATACTTACAAAAAAAACTTTAAGTGATAGTTTAAGTGCCAATTGTAGTGACTTTATTACTCAATTGATTCGTCTTAGATTAACCACAATTATATCAGTAAATAATTTTGTTATGAAAAAAATGGTTTTTGGTATAAACTGTCTTGTTAATCTAAGGCTCTTCTCAGTAACTCACAACAGTGTAATACTGTGGCTCTGATACTGATATTACAATGAGTTTTTTAGTAGATTTATGAGTTAATTGTCCACACTTACACACGGGAAATTCAAATGATTCAACTACTTATCCGCTTATCTCCTCCGCGATACAAAAAGACAATCAAAGCAGCTTGGTTAAAGTATTTGTTTTATCGCACAGTAAGACAAATTGCTCAACTACCTGTAGGACAAATTCCTACACGAAAAATGTTGAAGAACTTGCACCTCAGTTGGGGGAATTACGGATTTGTAGCTAACTTAGACTATCTTGAAGAAGTCGCCAAACAAGCAGTTCAGACATCTGGTCCAATTTTAGAGTGTGGTAGCGGATTAACAACAATTATTTTGGGCTTACTTGCTGGTCGTCGTGGAGTTGAGGTTTTCTCGCTGGAACATCTACCAAGTTGGCGATCGCACGTTCTTGATGTATTGCAAAAACACCGAATACCAGCAGTCAATGTCTGCTTATCTCCCTTACGAGACTACGGTGATTTTTTTTGGTACGACCCACCTTTGAACATTTTGCCTCAGCAATTCCAGTTAATCATTTGTGATGGTCCTCCTGGAAAAACGCCTGGAGGTCGTTACGGACTGTTACCTGTAATGAAGCAATACATCTCCAACGAAAATACGATCTTACTCGATGATGCTCATCGTCCTGGTGAAATGGAAACATTGGAAAAATGGGTAAAAGAGGCAAAAGTCAAGGTACAAACGCAGTCAAGGTCTCAAGGAACTTATGCCTTAATTACTTATTGATTTTTGATTGAGGTATCACTTAAAGTAGGCTGCGAAGGAGTATGTTGCCTAAATGACTTGCTTGGCGTTACTATTTTTGGAGCATCAGGTGCAGATGCAGCAAGTCTTAATTGTGTAACTATGGGTGCATACATCTGCTAACAGGTCTTGTATAGATTCAGAAATTAACACTTATCAAGCGAACTTGATGTAAGTATCCGTCTCATAATCTTTCGTCAAGCTAAGGGTAGAAAGAAGTAAAATGTACTACCCTTGCCGAGTTGACTCTCAACAAAAATTTGACCATCTTGTAGTTCGATTAAACGACGCGAAATTGCTAGCCCAATTCCAGTACCACCAGAATGGCGATCGCGCGATCGATCCGCACGCCAAAAGCGTTCAAATACGTGAGGCAAGTCTGCTTGTGCGATACCAATACCAGTATCACTCACGGCAATCCACAATTTACGCGATTGAGTCGAAGTACGAATAGTAATTGCACCTTGAGTTGTGTAACGAATTGCATTACCTAACAAATTAACGAGAACTTGCTCCACGCGATCAATATCTGCAAGCACAGGTGGTAATTGCGATGGACATTTGAGTTGCAAAACTGGACCATCTTCTAAAATCTGATCTGAAAACTTTTCTATCAGCGCTTGCAATAACGGGGAAAGATTGACTGGTTGTAGATTGATTGGTAAGTAACCAGCTTCAGCTTTCGAGAGTTCTTGTAAGTCATTAACCAAGCGCTCTAGACGTCGAGTTTCTCTAGCAAGACGTGTATAAATTTCAGTTGACGGTTCGACTCCGCCATCCGCTAGTTCTTCTAGGTAGCCGCGAACAACGGTTAATGGAGTTCGTAATTCGTGCGTAAGATCGCTAATCAGTTCGCGTCGCCTTTGTTCTACGTCTTCCAAGCTAGCTGCCATGCGGTTAAAGCTAACACCAAGGCGCTGTAACTCTGGAATATCGCTTGCAGGTAGTCGTGCATCTAGTTGTCCAGCAGCAAATTTTTGAGTAATTTGTTCCATCTCCGTTAGCCGCTGCATGATGCGTTTGGATACCCAGTAACTGAGTCCTCCGGCTGCTGTAGTACTCACAACAACAGACCACACTGTACCGCGAAACCAAGCACTCTCGAATCCATGAAGTAGTTCAGTACGGGCAAAGCGCAAACGAAATCCAGTGCCTTCGAGTTCTTCAAGACGGACAACGAAATAGCGGGGAGAAGACACTTTACCAATAATGACAAGACTCATGACTGCTACCATCACCACCAATAAGTGTGAAAGGAACAGACGAGATGCTAATGGCAAATTTCGCTTACGTAAATCTACTTTCGTCATAAGCTTCAAGGTGTTGTTGCGTCTTCAAACTTGTAGCCGACACCAACAACAGTTTTAATAAAAGTAGGATTAGCAGGATCGGGTTCAATTTTTTTTCGCAATCGGGCAACGTGAGTATCAACAACGCGCTCATCACCAAAAAAATCACTTCCCCAAAGTTTGTCAATCAACTGCGTGCGATTCCAGACACGACCAGGATTACTCACAAAGGTGCTAAGTAAGTTAAATTCCAAGGTTGTCAGATCTAAATCTTCAGTGCGATCGCTGCTGATTTGACGACTGGCAGAGCGTTGTTCTACATCTACTATAAAATGCTGAGTTCGATGAATTTGATGTTGTCCGCCTTGGCGTAGACTCCGCCGTAACAATGCTCGTACTCGCGCAACTAACTCTCTAGGGCTAAAAGGCTTGGTAAGATAATCGTCTGCACCAGTAGATAGACCAATGACACGATCAATTTCTTCGCCTCTTGCTGTGAGCATGAGGATGTAAGGATCTTTAGTACCAGGTTTTTGCCGAATTCTGGCACAGACTTCCAGTCCATCTAAGCCAGGGAGCATCAGGTCAAGGATAATTAAATCAGGTTGTAGTTCTTGAAATAAGCGCAAGGCAGCTAAACCATCACGACAGCTTTGACAAGAAAATCCTTCTTTTTCGAGTGCAAGTTGAATCAATCCGGCAATTTCGGCTTCATCCTCAACAATTAATATATCCATCTCCACCAAGGGTAAGCGACATCACTTGATTGTTATTTTGGGTTTATTCTTCCAGCTTAATCTTTGTGCCTCAAGATCTACAGTGCCGAATTTGGTATTAGCTTTTAATCAGAACTTATACTACTTCGTAATTTGTCATTTATTGATTACCCTAGATTCTGTATTCTCCCCTGCTGCCTACATATATCAACCTTAAAGTAGAACAGATTACTACCGCTCCAGCGCTGCGCGATCCCAATTAGCTAGATTTGCAGCCGCCTCGTATGTACTTTGAAAAAATGCAAGAATCATTGCATCAGGCTCGTCCGCGTGCTGTACTGCTTCATAGGGCAAAATGAATTCACGCATATCTTTGCTGTAGAATGCCTCTTGTGGTTGAACGAGGTAATCGTGAAAACCTTCAGGTTCGGGATAAGCGTAGGAGTAGAAAATTGGTTCTGCTACTGCCCCACCACCAAACCAAAAACCACAGCTACTGACTTCGTGTGAATATGCCTCGCGTGTCACCCAGTCTGCCATATTGGGAATTCCACCAGGATGTTCTGGAGCCACACGCCCAGAAAAGCGAGTCACTGCGAGGTCGAAACTACCCCAAAAAAAGTGTACGGGGCTTGATTTACCAATAAAGCGCGAGCGAAATGTTGTCATTATGCGGTTAGCTTGCACAAGAATTTGCCAGAACTTTTGTGCAGCCTGCGGATCGTAAGCTGCGTGTTGGCGATCGCTCTCAAATGGAATAGGATCTGCCACTTCTTGGGGCATTGTCCAAATACTTACTTCAATGCCACTGGCACGAAGTTTCTCCATCACTTCTTGATAAAAGTCTGCTACCGAACGCGGAGCAAGGGCAATTGTTTGAGTAATACCGTCACTTATTTCAATGTCTAAGTTGTGCTCTAAAAAATCGAAGCTCATTGCAAAGGTGCGCGTGTTATCTGGAATGCAACCAGTTGTTAGTCCGCGTGGAGTTACGTACAAAGTAGAATGCCACCAATGATTGAGTTTGGGAGCTAACGCTAGCCGAATTTTGCCGATAATTTGAGTCCACAGATGTAGTGTTGCATACGTATCTTGCCAAGCTGCAACAGGTAAGGTTGACCAAGGAGTGTTTACATGCTTGTCATGCAGCAAATCAGCCATGATAAAAACCTTTGGTTGAAGAGTAAACAGAATCTGCTTTTAAATCAAATCAATTGAACTAATGACCCAAATATAAGTCTTGTATTAGTATTGTGCTAGTTTTCTTCAATGCGATCGCCTCTCATGCTGTGCTGCTTACAATCGCGTTGTTCTTGCAGATGACTAACAACATCAATGGCATTACACAGCCAGTCAAGGTAAGTCTGTTCTTTTTGCTTAACCAGATCTACTACTAACCGTTGCATAACTTGCTCGCGACTGACATCTGTAGCATCAAGCGGTGATGATAATGTAATTTTGTCACAATCGGCAAGCTTTTTTCGATGAGCCATGAATTCTTGTTTTAGTAGATAGAGAATTTCTGCATTCGATAATTCAGCCGCAAAAAATAACTGAACAAGCAAAGGTTCGCGAATTGTTGGCAAGGGCTGATGACATTGCAGCCACTGTAAAAGTGCTGCTTTTCCTGTCTCTGTGATGCTGTAAACTTTACGATGTGGGCGATCGCGTTGCATCTCAACGGTACAGGTAGTCCAACCGTGTTCTACTAACTTGTCAAGGGTCTTGTAGATTTGCGCTTGATCTGCAGGCCACAAATGAGCAATGGTTTGATCGAAGCAGTTATTTTTGAGATCGTAGCCGGTCATCCCTTCTTTTTGGAGAAAACCTAAAATTGCATACGCTAGCGACATCAGGCGGTTTTCCGTATCTCACGGCTTATTTAGTAGTAGTGTTGTCACCCTCTTATATACAACTATTTTAATATATGATTAATCATATAAACAGCTAAATTTAATGAAGAGAAATGTAATCACTGCGGTGTTCTCTTATTGAGGAATTGTGGACTATTGCAAAGATGGAATAATTTGTAACGGTCGCATAAGATACTCCACTCATGTACTAAAAAGGGAAGGCTTATTTAGAATAGGCGAGAAGTGTGTGTGAGATAGGCTATTAATCTTTGCACAAAATGGGAAAAAAGTAGCAACCGCCAATAACACAATACGTGAAATAAGTTAATTACTTGGTAGTACACCAATTAACGAGCTTGTCATCCGCTATGGTGCCTCGTAACAAGAATATCTCAAGTTATTGAAGACTATCGTACTGGGAGGATGGATTCCATTGACTTCTAATCAACTTATCCAAAGAATACGGCAACATCAATATCTGCGCAATTTACGCAACAAATTGCTACACCTCCACGCCTGTTTGCTGCAAGCAGAACGTATTAGCTACGAACAAAGACGCGGGCGAGTATCAAGTGGAGAGCTACTACAACTTGTCATTGAGCACGAACAATTTGCCTGGCTACATCGTATTTCTGAGCTAATTGTCTATATTGATGAAATGCTTTCGGCAGATGAACCAATATTGCAAGACGATCTTCAGGATTTGATGGCTGATGTTCGCGAACTGCTGATGCCATCAGAAGTAGGTAATGCATTTGAGCGGAAATACTATCATGCTCTCCAGCAAGAACCTGCTGCGGTATTAGCACACGCAGAAGTGTCAAAACTCCTAGCATCCGATGTTGAAGCTTAAATCAACCTTCGCAGTGCGATCGCGATCGCACTGCGACAAATGCGTATTGATGAACCATGACAACACATAAAAATGTCACAGTATTGCAATCTTACTGCCACTGTACTGCCATATGCATTTAATATGCTTATCTATAAGTAGACATAAAGTCTGCTCCTCACACCACTAAATGCTTTGCCATAACACAATGGTAGGGCATTTTTTTTTGCTTAATTCCAGCTTGATTGATCGTCCCAAGGAGCCTTTTGTGATGACGTAACATTGAGGCAATGCGATCGCATAGCTTCTCTTCCCAATACAAATAATCCTGCCACACCGAGACACACAAACCAGATGTATTGATACCAATAGCGTCGTATTTGTGCAGTCGAGTTAAGTTCGGGATGCAATGTAGATACGTAAAGTAGTAAAAAGGCAGTAAATAGTGCTCCAAACCCGACAAAGCTCAAGCCAATTAGAATACGGGCTGATTGCAATTCAGTATCACTAATCGTATCAAGATCAATTTCTGCCAACTCCAATAATGATTCTTCTGCAAGTTTTGATGCTCGCCGTAAACGATATTCTACCGACAACGGCACAATAGGCATGAGAATTGCTAATGTATTGCGGCGTAGTAACGCTTCTGTATTTCGCCATCTAACTAGAGGCTTAGACTGCTGAAGTTGAAATTGAGTATATGCCTTTTTTGCGGTAAGGGGATCTGGTTCCCATTCCATATACAGTCTCCGAGGAGCAAGTATTGTAGCAATTTAGAGATATTGTACATAGAGATGACAATAAGGTACGTATGGAAACCTGCAAAAATAAATTAAAAAGCTGCTTTGAGCATCTGTGTGAGAAAGCGATCGAGATCGGTAAGTTTTGCTCATTGTGCGATCGCTACATTGGTTCTTCAGGTAACAATGGCGCAATCATTGCCAGCAATTCAGGAATATTGTTTTGAATGACTTGCCAGACCATGTCAAAATCAATTTGATCGTAGCGATGAATAATAATGTCTCTCATTCCTGCAATATCCTTCCAAGGAACCTCAGGGTGTTGGTTGCGAAAAACAATAGACAATCGTTTTGTTGCCTCACCCATGATTTCAATTTGATACAAAATCGCAGAATGCCGCATCACATCTGTTTCAAGTTCAGATCTGTCCAAACCTTGAGCAAAGGTTAAGGCGCGTTGTCCTGCAAGAAATATGTCCAGTACCGACGCACTATCCCTGGACATAGAACAACCTCGCTGTCCCTAAAATTTCCTTGCGGCGAATCCAATTTTTACTCTGTTCAATTGATTTTTTGGTCAGAATGTCTACTTTACGCCCAAACATTTCTTCCAGCTCTCGCTTCATGCGAACTAATTCCAACAGTCCCCAATGAGCATCTGGCGCAAACTGCACCATCACATCGATATCGCTATCGGGACGAAAATCATTCCGTAGCACCGAGCCGAATAAATAAAACTCTTCCACCTTCCAGCGTTGACAGAATTGAGCGATCGCGGCTTCTGGTAGTGCGATCGCAGTTGGGACAAATGGCTTAAATCCTGCCACATCAGTTTGTTTCATCAGAATTATGCAGCGAGTGATTTTTATCTTTCTTCAATTTTAGTTTAGAGCTGATCAACAACTCAGCAATTCATCCTTGAAATCCTACTGTGAAAGCACTTGTCCGATTACCCATATCAAGTTTTGCTCCAACCTCGATCAAAAGTGGAGGTGTTTGAGCCTTATTCCTTAAGATACAGTTGCCTGTAATTCGGTGAGACGGCTAAGTACTTCTGTACTGTGAATGACAGGATTTACCTTAACAAAGGTAGCTCGTAAAATTCCCTTCGGATCAATGATGAAACTATGTCGTACCGAGAGATTACCTAGCCAAGAGCCATATACTTTACTGACTTCGCCTGTTGTATCTGCAAGTAAGGGAAATTTTAAACCTTCTGTGTCACAAAATTCAGCATGGGAATCAACAGAATCAGCGCTCACACCAATGATTTGAGCATTTTGAGCTATATATTTTGGTAAGTCTTGCTGAAAACGTCGCGCCTCTAACGTACAACCTGCTGTAAAGTCTTTGGGATAAAAGTACAGTACCACCCACTTACCGCGTAGATCAGTAAGTGCAATTTCTCCGTTTCCTGTGTTAGTGGGTAAAGTAAATTCTGGTGCAGGTTGATCGAGGGAGGGAAGTTTACCGCCAATTGCAAAGCTAGGCGAGGCACAAAAAGTAGTAATAGCAAGACATAAGCAGACAATTGTCTGCAGAAAATAGCGACGAGACAGCATGATGCAAATGACAAATTAACTTAACATAAGTTTACATTAAGTACTACCATCTTCGTCGCTTTGTGTTGTGTCAATTTGACTCATTGTTGTTGGCTCTAGATGGCTAGCAGATGGTGGCTCATTTAAACTACTCACTGCATCAATGTATTGACTGTCTATCAGAAAAGTTCCGCGTGTAAAGCGAATGCTCCAATACCCACCTGGACGCCGATCCATGACAATTCCTTCTTCACCAATTTGAATAATGTCTGGTGGGCGCAACATCGGCATGGGATCAGATGTTTTTAAGTAAGGTGGTAGTGCGACGACACGCACAATTTCTCCAATGGCAAATTCTTTAGACATAACTGGGCTTCAGCTACTAGCTATCAGCATGACAGAATATATTTATTTTTGCTGCTGATAGCCAATTACTGATCTCTCTTAAGGAACTTGCCAAATTTTTTGGTGATATTGTTCGAGATCGGCGTAAGGATCTACTGTAGGGTGCGAGTGGTCGTGACTATGATGGTGATGATGGTGGTGATCGTGGCTGTGTGCGCGATCGTGATTACTCACAGCAGCTAGCCGAAACTTACACATTTCACAGTTCATTTGCACATTACCGAGTTGAGTTTCAATTTCGCGATCGCGGAGAATGGAAAACAACTGCGGATGTAGCCCCATTTCTGGTAAACAGGTGACAGCGATATCTGGATACTGTGCTTGTTGCTGGGCAGCGACATCAAAGATTTTATTGACTAATATGCCAGTGAAGAGAAAGTAAGGAAGTACAATAATTCGTTTGGGGTGATAAAGTCGCGCACGGCGAAAGCCTTCTTCGAGGCGAGGATGGGTAATACCAATAAAGCAGGTTTCTACAGTTTGATAACCGCTACCTTCCCAAAGCATACGTGCTAGTTTATAAACATCGCCATTGGCATCCGGATCGCTCGAACCGCGACCAACAAATAGCAAAACAGTATCAGCGCGCACGGGTGGATCGTCTACTTCAGCAAGACGCGATCGCCATAAATCAATAATTCCTGGTGTGATACCAAAATGTCGCCCGTAGTAAAATTTAACTTGAGGATGACGTTGACGCGCGCGGTCAAGTTCGTTCGTCACATCGAATTTATTATGTCGCGCTGCAAATAACAAAATTGGCAGGGCAGAAAGTTCAGTATAACCTTGGGCGACACACTGATCGACACCTTCTTGAATCGTTGGACCTGTCAGTTCCAAAAAACAAGGGACAACAGGTCGGGATGAATCTAAAGCTTGATAAGCAGCAGCAAAGTCTAAGACACTTTGTCGCCCTGCTGCATCTCTGGTACCGTGACCAATCATCAGCAAAGGACGACGTAAAGGTAAAGGAGGTAACTCGATTGTACTAACTGGGTTCTTCAGTAGAGTGGAATTTACTGTATTGATGGTAGGCATCCTTGTTTTAGTGCTCCGTTCCTGTGCAACGCAGGAATATAGTGTGAGCGAGTCACAGTTAGGCATTCTGGCTTTAGAGAGTTTTGAGTTTTGAGTTGATATCTAGATTCATACCCCATGACTCACAACTTCTTTTACAGCTGCGGCACAGCCTCGGATTTACACCGAAGTTTCCCTATACCGTGACAGATCACTTGTGCCTTGTTATCTTAGCTGATTCTTCCCAGTTCAAAAATACTACCGGAGGGGTTGTTGGTGGCGATTAGCTAATTGCTTGTTTGGTTGCGTTGCTGACGCTGTTGACGCCATTGCTGCATTCTTTGCTCAATTTGTTGGCGTTGTTCGGGGGTAAGAACTGCTGTTGCGCGCTCTTTTGAAGATTGCATAATCTGGCGAATTTGAGTTCTTTGCGCTGCGGATAAATTTAAAGCAGCCATTGCACCACGTCGTCGTTGCCCGTTTTGTGTAGCAGCTTGCCATTGTTGACGTTGTTCGGGGCTAAGCACTCCTTCGATTTGAGTGCGCGTTTCATTGCGGATTTGTTCCATTTGAGCTTGTTGTTCCGCACTAAGTTCAATACCTGCCATTTTGCCCATACCTTTGCCAGCGCCTGCACGTTGTCCTACTTGAGGTGCAGCAGGTTGTGCATTAATTGATAAAGGTGCGAAGACAGTAGAAAGTGCTACTGCTCCAGCGAACAGCGACATAAATTTTACTTTCTTTGATGGCGACATTAATTGTTTTCCTCATGTTTGATGTTTCTATCCTATAAACTTGCCTTCTTGAGTAGCATGAGGAAAAAGTCACGAATTGAAGTATGACTAAAGTCATGTATTGCTGATGCTGAGCGTCAATAAATTCACTGTACTGAGGACAATCATGGGTAATAGGTAATAAGTAAGTGAAAATAAATGTAACTTAGGGCTGTTATAGGTCAGTGGAACAATAATTAAGCATTAAGTATTAACAAGCCTAAAATGTGTGAGCAATAATTACACTCACCTACTCAATATTTAGCAAAAAATTTAGATGAGATGAATCGTCCAATTCATATTCACACACATCCTTTCCGGTTTTTACTACTACTAGAGTGGCTACTTTTACTAGCGGTTGCTATTACAGAAGCTTTATCAACTCACTTTCGCCGATTTCATGCTTTGCCAACTTTAACGATTATTAGTTTAGTGTTTTTTGGGTTGCTGGGTTTACGAATGCCCAGAGATAAACTCATCTCTAAAATACTTTATACGGCACTAGAAATTTTCTTGATTCTTTTCGCTGGAGTTTTTGTTGGAAGAGGCATTCGACTATTTTCGTTTCTTTATATTATTCTTGTCATTCGTAGTTGTCTTATTTTTCAACTACCAGGTCGTATTGTCGTCACAACTTTATCTTTTACTTTGTTTATTTTGACATTGAGTCATCGATTTCAACATGTTCCTGCTGTTCCCATGTTGCAAGAACGATTGCGATTTACATTGTTAAGTTTTGCACTTTCGTTTGGATTAAGCTTAGTATTTGTATTGTTATTGATGAATGCTGTGCTTGCAGAACGACAAATTCGTGAAAAACTTGCGATCGCAAATGAGCAACTGCGACAATATGCACTACGTATTGAAGATCAAGCAACATTACAAGAACGCAACCGCATCGCACGAGATATTCATGACTCACTCGGACACTCTCTAACAGCTTTAAACTTACAGCTTGAAACTGCTCTAAAATTATGGCAATCTAACCCTGCTAAAGCACAAACATTTTTAGCGCAAGCCAAAAACTTAGGTTCTCAATCATTACGTGAGGTGCGACAATCTGTTTCAGCAATGCGCTCTGATCCGCTGCATGGTCAGTCTTTAGAAGTAGCGATCGCAGCTTTAGTGACTGAGTTTCATCATTCTACAGGATTTTCTCCAATTTATCATCTATCACTGAATCATCCGATTCCTGCTGATGTCAAAACTGCAGTATACCGAATCGCACAAGAAGCACTTACTAATATTTGGAAACACGCACAAGCAAATAAAGTCAAAATAGATATCCAAACATCAGTGGAATCTTTACACTTGAAAATTGCAGACAATGGCAAAGGATTTGCATTAAACAAGAATACTACAGGATTTGGGTTACAAAGTATGCGCGATCGCGTCCTCGCGTTGGGAGGTGAATTTCAAATCAACAGCGCACCTAGTGGTGGTTGTTGTATTACTGCGACAATCCCCTTACCGAGGTTATTGACATGATTCGCCTAGTATTAGTAGACGATCAAAATCTTATTCGTCAGGGTTTAAAAGCTTTACTTGAGTTAGAACCAGATTTACAAGTTGTCGGAGAAGCAGAAAATGGACAAGCAGCAGTGCACTTGCTGCAAAAGTTGCAATCTGATGTCATACTTATGGATGTGCGCATGCCAGTCATGGACGGTGTTGCTGCAACACGAGAAATTACTCAGCAGTTTCCCCAAATCAAGGTGCTTGTACTCACAACTTTTGATAACGATGAGTATGTTGCCGCCGCATTGCGTAATGGTGCGATGGGCTATTTGCTTAAAGATACACCCTCAGAAGAGTTAGCCGCAGCAATTCGGGCAGTTTATAAAGGTTATACTCAGCTAGGACCTGGTTTAGTTGAGAAAGTTATTGCAAAAGTTCCAGAATCTTCCGTAATAACACCCTCAGGTTGGACAGAACTTACACCAAGAGAACGCGAGGTGCTACAGTTGATTGCTACAGGTGAAAGTAATCGCGAGATCGCCCAAACGCTTCATATCTCAGAAGGAACTGTCAAAAATCACGTTACAAGTATTTTGAATCGACTTTCTCTACGCGATCGCACGCAAGCAGCTATTTTTGCTAATTCGTTCCTCCACCATGTAGAACCTGATAGAAAAGGAGCGAGGAGTGTTAGCGCAGCGGGACGAAGTCCGGAGTGAGAGGCTAGGGAAGAAATTAGACAAACTTTAGTTGTAGATGTTAAGCCCACTAGAGAACCAATAATTTATATTGAAATTTGCATGAAGAGATGTAAAACATTATCTACTGCCCTTGCTGTTCTATATTTTTAACATAAGTTCATAACATCAAATATTCAATATCAAATAAGTATTTTGTCTACTCTATCGAACTACTTGAATAATTCTAAACACTCTTCTTTCAATAACCCCTTTGTCACTTTAATATCTCTAAAACTCCTGGCAATAACTTCATCACAAGATATATCAATTTGCGATTGGTTTATACGAATTAAGTCTTCAATAGAGATTGCACAAATAATTTCAGATATACCAGCCCAAACACATACGGTTGCACACATCGGGCAAGGTTCACCTGTCGTGTATATTGTGTATCCTGTCAAAGAAGGGCTTTTTATTTGAGATGTCAGTTTGCGAATGACATTCATTTCTGCGTGGGCAGAAGGGTCATGATCTTGCTGCACAGTGTTGTGTGCTGCTGCGACAATCTTATTATCTTTAACTATTACCGCACCATAGGGCGCATCTCCTTGTTTTGCTTCTTCTAGCGCGAGTCGCATAAAATTTTCTGCAGTCATCTTGTTAATCATGCTAGTAGGTGTATTTCAACAATATAGAGCTTCCCTAGCTTTATTACTATAAAAAATATGCTAAATTCTAATTACATAGAGTTATGATTTCTTGTAAAAATATCATCTATTTAGTGTAATACAATCTTTATTTATGAACAACGCGCCATCATCCAAACTAATATTATTGAGTTCGTCTAATACTAGCAAGTAATGAGTATGTTGCTAGCAAGAAAAGTTATTGGATTTTATTTAGAAGATATAGAAACTCCTCTAGGAAGGTTTATTAATTTAGCAATTACAAGCCTAGTTTTAGTATCTTCAGCTATTTTCGTTATAGAGACATACCCAATCTCTAATAACTTGAAAGAAATTTTAGATAGTGTAGATATCATTATATTAGGTATTTTTGCTGTAGAGTACTTATTGCGTTTCTGGTGTGCAGATTCTAAAGTAAAGTATTTTTTTAGCTTATATTCGCTCCTTGACCTTTTAGCAATTTTACCTTTCTTCATAGGCTTGGTCAATATTAGTTTTATCCGAATTCTACGTTGGTTTCGGATTCTTAGACTAGTGAGGTTTATTCAAAAAAAATTCTTATTTGAACGCATTAGCAGTGAAGATAGCATTATTTTTGCTAGAATTCTGTTTACTTTATTTGCTATTGTTTTTATTTATTCAGGGCTAATTTATCAAGTTGAACATCCCATCAATCCTAATTTTAATACATTTTTAGATGCAGTTTACTTCTCTGTTGTCACGATGACAACCGTCGGTTTTGGAGATGTCACGCCCGTATCGCAAGTAGGGCGATTACTGGCGGTATTAATGATTATGACTGGTGTTGCATTAATTCCTTGGCAAGTAGGTAATTTAATTAGACAATTTATTAAAGCAAGTAACCAGGTAGAAACTCTTTGCCCTATTTGTCAATTATCTCTACATGATGCGGATGCTCAGTACTGCAAGATTTGTGGTACAAAACTGGCAAAGAGTTTGTAGGACTATTGGTTATTTATATTTAAAGTTGCTATGACATTTGATTATTCTTTAGATTTTAAAAATATTGATTTTCGCTGTTCGCCTGAACTGTACCGTGTAGGTAAAGGTGAGCAAGGAGTGTTGCTAGTAGAGCCTTACAAGTCTGAGATTCTACCATACTGGCGCTTTAAAACTCCTGAAATTGCCAAAGAATCGAGTGACAAGATTTATGAGCTATTTCTCAACTATTTAGCACAAGATGATTTTGTTGGTGCGGATATGGCGCGTAAGTTTTTGCAGATGGGGTACACGCGATCGCGTCGCTATGCTAATCATAAAAGTGGCAGAAAGTATAAAGCTAACCCCCAAAAAGCAGGTTCCCCAGAAGCTGAAAAGCAAGCGCGAAAAGAAGTTTTACCTTTAGAGATTGATCCTGTCAAAGCTGAATCAGCTGCAATCTTTAAAGAGAAATGGGCTTTAGCAAAAACGCATGAAAAATATCTTCAGCTAATGAAAAAACATCAACAGATGTACGAGCAGGAAGAATAAAACTCTGGATTGTACAGTAATAACTTCAGGTTATATGACTTCTGTTATCTGTGTAACTAAATCATCGTGACTTGAAGTAAGATAATGCGACAAAGTTACAACACAAGAAATACTAGGAGCATGGTGTCGTTGCTATACATAAAACTCACAAAACTCTGTTGATTGTAAAGATATTGCTAAGTCACTTACTCCAGTCTTGACAGAATGATAATTATTACTGAATAAGTGAGTAGATAAAAGCAAGCTCAACTTAAAAGCGAGTAATTGGTAGCTGTTACCAAGCGAAGATTGGCTATTAGCTTTTGTTTAGCTCAATACCAACTGCTAAATGCTTTCTCATTACCCGATCTTGAAAGGTATGATTATTTATCACGCTTGCCTACTTGACATATATATTATTTTCTAATAAAACTCAATTCCTACTATCAGTTAATAAAATTTTAATATGTGTGTATAATCTGATAGATTTTGTTTACAATTCAGCCAGTGTATATTCCTGAACTATCAAGAGGTAGTAATGCAATAGAACCCAGCTTCATGTTAGTTATATTGCCGCAAGAAACTATGACTTACCCTATCTAGTCTAGGAAGTTGATTGCAACTGAGGAAAAGGTTTGAGAGATTTCCACGTCGATTTGTTTGACTGTGTGGAACACATGAATAGCAATAAAAGTAAAGGTAGCAGGAAGATGAAACATCAAGGAATGACTTTGTGGTTTACTGGGTTGAGTGGTGCAGGAAAAACAACAATTAGTAAAGCGGTAGAAGAGCAACTGCGCGAGCAAGGTTACAAAGTTGAAGTTCTTGATGGTGATATTGTTCGGGAAAATTTAACGAAAGGGTTAGGTTTTAGCAAAGCCGATCGCGATGAAAATATTCGTCGTATCGGGTTTGTGGCTCAGTTACTAACTCGCAATGGAGTGATCGTCATTGTTTCTGCTATTTCTCCTTATCGTGAAATTCGTGACGAAGTACGCGGTAAGATTGGTAACTTTCTTGAAATCTATGTCAACGCGCCTTTAGCTGTGTGCGAAGAGCGTGATGTTAAAGGGCTATACAAAAAAGCCCGCGCTGGAGAAATTAAGAGTTTCACTGGAATTGACGATCCTTATGAACCGCCACTCAATCCTGATGTTGAATGCAGAACAAACCAGGAAACTTTGTCTGAAAGTGTCGAGAAAGTGATGGCGAAGCTCAATCAATATGTTCATGCAAACAATAGTGTCTCAAAAGTTGCTTAGTTATTAGGTGCGTATAGCACACTTACACTGTACCCACGATAATATTCAGTGTCTAAATAATAATCGACTGCTTCTAATCTATGGATGAGTGAGTGCGAGAAGCCACTTGTTCATCCTTTTTCTTATTGGGTAAAGTTTGAATAATATCTTGCTAATAGAAGTATGACTAGTTGTACAGTCGTAAAAAATCGCTTTTAAATTAACCTGTGATCCCTTCAAACTCGTTAGGACAAACACAGACACGTAAGGCAGAACACTTGCGCATTTGTCTCGATGAAGATGTCCAATTTTCGCAAACGACAAATGGATTAGAACGCTATCGTTTCATACATTGCTGTTTACCAGAGATTAACCGCGATGAAATTAACCTCAAAACTGAGTTTTTAGGAAAACAGCTATCATATCCGCTGTTGATTTCTTCAATGACAGGTGGTACAGAATTCGCTGGAACAATTAACCGTCGTCTTGCAGAAGTTGCCCAGCATTACAATATCGCTATGGGAGTTGGTTCGCAAAGGGTAGCCCTCGAGAAACCACAAGTTGCTCCAACTTTCGCTGTGCGATCGCTGGCACCGGATATTTTACTATTAGCTAATTTGGGTGCAGTACAACTCAATTACAAATACGGATTAGATGAATGTCGGCGCGTTGTTGATTTATTGCAAGCTGACGCTTTGATTTTGCATCTCAATCCATTACAAGAGTGCATTCAACCTAGAGGTGATACGAATTTTCGCGGTTTGCTTGACAAAGTAGAAGAATTATGTTCTAAACTACCTATACCAGTTATTGCCAAAGAAGTTGGTAATGGGATTTCTGCGGCTATGGCAAAAAAATTGATGAATGCGGGAATTAGCGCAATTGATGTTGCAGGTGCGGGCGGAACTTCTTGGGCAAAAGTTGAAAGCGAACGCGCAGAAAATAGCCTACAACGTCGTTTAGGGATGACATTTGCAGATTGGGGATTGCCGACAGCAGAGTGTATCAGGAGCATTCGAGCGCTAGCACCCGAAATTCCTCTAATTGCCTCTGGCGGTTTGCGTCATGGATTAGATATTGCTAAAGCGATCGCTCTCGGTGCAAATCTTGCAGGTTTAGCATTACCTTTCTTACAAGCTGCTGCCGAATCTGAAGCAGCGCTTTACGAGTTAGTTGAAGTATTGATTGCCGAAATGACTACAGTTCTGTTCTGTACTGGCACAGCAGATTTAGAGGAGTTCAAACGTTTAGAAGTATTGCAGTGTGTAAAAGAGGGGTAAGGAGGAGCCGCTTTTTTCGTGCGGAGGTGTCCTCCGTTGAGGAGCGGATTCGTTGCGGAGGTTCCCTCCGTTGTAGAACTCCGCGTGAGCCACTGCGCCCTTGGGGGTTCCCCTCGTTGTAGCAAGTGGCGTCGAACTGGCGTTGAGGGGTGAGGGATGAGTGGCAGTTTGCTAATTGCTAATCGCTTTAATAAGAAGTCCGTTCTGCAAGAGTTTTGACGACTGTCATTAATTGCACTGGATCGATAGGTTTGGTTAAGTGTGTTTGAAAACCTGCTTGTAGTGCCTTGGCTTGATCTTCTGCACGTGCATAAGCAGTAATTGCTGCGGCAGGAATTTGTTTTCCGGACCTAGTTTTTAAGTGCTTGGTTTTTTGGATTAAAGAGTAACCATCTTCTTCTGGCATACCAATATCACTTAATAGGATATCTGGTTGAAGTTGCTCAATTAAGTTTATTGCTTCGCTAACTGAACTAACTGCCGTGACATTTGCACCTGCTTGCTCTAGCATGATTTTGAGAAGTTCGCGAGCATCAGCTTCATCATCAACAACTAGCACTTTTAAACCAGTAATTCCTGATTCTGGAGAAAATTCTGGATCATTCTTAGTTTCAGGGAGGTCACTCTCTCGTGGCAAAGGTAATCTCACCATAAAAGTTGCTCCTGTACCGCTTCCTTGACTTGTCGCACTAATTGTTCCACCGTGTAGTTCTACCAAATTACGAGCGATCGCTAACCCTAATCCTATGCCACCCTGTTTGCGACTACTACTACTATCTGCCTGACGAAATTGTTCAAAAATATGGGGCAGAAAATCTGCACTGATACCTTGCCCGTTATCAATTACATTTAGCTCAATATAGGTGTTCTGTTCTATTAATGATATTTCTACACGTCCACCATGAGGCGTAAATTTAATCGCATTTGAGAGCAAATTCCAGATGATTTGTTGCAGGCGATCGGGATCTCCAAAAACTGATTTAGTTGTTGTCAGTACAGAATGAATTTGAATATCTTTTGCTGCTGCTGCTAGTTGAATCGTATCAATCGCTGCTTCAATGAGATTTGTCAGATGAATAGGGCGACATTGTAAGCGTAACTTGCCACGCATCATGCGGGAAATATCAAGAAGATCTTCAATAAGTTGGGTTTGGGCTTGGGCATTTCGCTCTATTGTTTCTAAAGCACGTATGGTAGTTTGTTCATTAAGCGATCGACTGCGCAGTAACCGCGACCAACCAAGCATTGCATTAAGTGGTGTACGTAACTCGTGAGATACAACCGCGAGAAATTCATCTTTCATGCGACTAGCTTCTTCAGTTGCCATCCGTACTTGCTGTTCGCGTAGCAGCAGTTTAGCTAACACCTCTTCTACTTCTTTGCGCTGCGTGATATCGCGCTGTACAGAAATCCAATGCGTATACCAGCCAGTATCATCGGCGATCGGCACAATGCTTAGTTCTACCCAAAATTCCGAACCATCCTTGCGGTAGTTGACTAGCTCAAAAACATCAGAATGCCATTGTTGTAAAGTTGTCCGAATCCGAGTTAAAGTTTCTTTATCAGTTTTTGGTCCTTGCAGTAACCGCGGCGTTTTCCCTAAAACTTCTTGCAAGCTATAACCTGTCATGCGCGTAAAAGCTTCATTGACATAGAGTATACGCGGACCTGGAGATTGAATTGGTTCTGCTTCGGTAATCACGATCGCATCATTAGCATTCACGACTACAGATTCTAATAGCCGTAATCTTTCTTCTTGTTGCTTGCGTTGAGTAATATCTTTGACAAAGCAGTAATGACCGCTCACACTATTTTTGTGATTAATTTTGACAAGCGTAACTTGTTTATAAAAGTGCGATCCATCTTGGCGAATACCTCTTGCTTCACCTTCGGCTTTACCTGTCGCTAACATCTGTTGATAAGTCGCTGTGAGTTTAGCAACATCTTGAGGATGAACTGTAATCTCCCAGTTTTTACCGATCAAATCTTCTGGCTTGTAGCCTAATAAATGAGCATAGGCATAATTTACCGTTAAATATTGTCCTTGGGAGTCTAACCTAGCAATGCATTCGACAGCAGTTTCCAATGCCATCGTGACTTCCCCAAGTGTTGTTTCGGATACTTTTACTGATTGACGTTCTAAGTTATTGATAACGCCAAAGACAAACGCTCCTCCTCCCCATAATCCTAGCTGCCAATAGGCTGCATTATCTACCCCATTCCACTGCAACAGCCCAATAGCTAAACTGATAACAGCAAGCCTTAAAATGAGATGCCAGGTGCTTGTGATTAGGACTATCACAAATAACGCTAGCCCAAAATCCAGTTGAGTTGTCGGCTCTAGAAGTAGTTTGCCAAAGACAACAAGTGCGATCGCAAATAAGGTTATGTTATGGCTTAGTCTGGAATAGAAAAAAGTCATTAGTATTTTGTATAAATCATTTATCCAGGTTTTGCGGCAAGATGCTTAGCTTGCCTTAAGCTTCAACCAATGAAATTTCATTTCCATGATGCGGCTATACCCATAGCAGTAAAATTTTTACTCAGTTTGCATAACAGCCGCTTAGTATAAGGACTATTCGCAGTAACTCGTAACGCTACACGATTTGAATAGTCGTAATATTTTTCACAGCTTTCATAGCGATCGCCCCCGATTATTAAGAAAATATAAAAAGCGTTAACACATTAACATCGCTGTTTACTGCTGTAAGCTACATCTATCCTAAGGGTGAATACTGAGAAATGTAAGTTAACTAAATAAAACAAATTAGATATGGGCTAGGCAAAATGCCTGTTCATCGCATTTGATTAAGTAGACAATGAAATATAAAGGTATTTTTTGTTACTGAAATTCATTTAATTACCGATCAACTCCACAGCATCACGCCCATCAAAATCTTGAAGGTACACCCTAACTTGTTCTTCTTTCGCTGTAGGTAGCTGTTTACCTGTAAAATCTGGATGAATTGGTAACTCGCGATGACCGCGATCAACTAATACTGCTAGCCAAATTGCCGCAGGTCTACCATAATCGTTAACAGCATTCAAAGCTGCTCGTACAGTACGTCCTTTATAAATCACATCATCAACGAGCAACACAGTTTTTCCTGTTAAATCAAAGGGAATTTCTGTTTTAGCTGGAGTGCGAACACCAATCTGATCCAAATCGTCGCGGTAAAATGTAATATCCAACGCCCCTGCAGGAATTGTTACACCTTCAAGTACCTCAATTTGACGCACCAACAGATCTGCTAAAAATGCACCTCTAGTGTAGATACCTAAAATGACGAGTTGTGACAAATCCCGCGATCTTTCTACGACTTGGGAAGCAAGGCGCGTGACAGTGCGACGGATCTCCTCAGCAGAGAGAATTTCAACAACTTTAGCAGGCATATGGAAGAGGGGTGAGGGGTGAGGGGCGAGGGGTGAATGATTAGTGATTAGTGACTAGAAATATTGATCTAAATAGACTTAAGTTTAAATGTGCAACAAAAGCAAGGGAATCGCAACACCCAGCCAGATCAAAAAGCAATGTCGCGTTAATTGCAATGCTTGGTAAACCTTGACTGAAGTAATCGAATGAATGTTATCTCCAAGTAGAGGCTTGTGTTTGGCAACTCCTTTGTACCAATTTGTGCCTCCCATTTGTACGCCAAGTACAGCCGCATAAGCGCATTCACTCCAACCTGAATTAGGGCTAGGATCTTGCACCGCATCTCGACAGCAAATGCACCAAACATAGCGAGGCTTACCTGATAAAATTGCTAAAGTTAACACGGTCAAACGACACGGTAGCCACGTTAAGGCATCTTCCCAACGAGCGCTAAACCAACCTAAATAAGTATAGGGTGCTTCGCGATAGCCTACCATTGAATCTAAAGTACTTGCCGCTTTGTAAGCTAAAGCAACCGGAACACTACCAATAAATGGGATGAAAGCACCAGCGATCGCATAAAATAAAGGTGCCATTACGCCATCCGTAGCATTTTCACTGACAGTCTCTAAAACTGCCCGCAAAATTTCAGTCTCAGAAAGATTTGCTGTATCTCTCCCAACATATTTACTAAGGCTAGAACGTGCTTGCGTGATGTTCCCAATGCTGAGTGGCTGTAAGACTTCTTGTGCAGCTAATCTGAGGCTTCTTGCAGCAAAACAACTTGCCAAGAGAATGCTTTCGACAACAATTCCAAGACTAGGGTGAAGTAGTTTAGTAGTTTGTACAATTAACCATCCGACTAAACCACTGCCAGTCACTAATCCAATGCCTAAAATGATACCAGCTAAGCGTTGTGTCCATTGACTATTAAAGTATTTCCAAGCAATTTTATTAAAGCGGGCGATCGCCCAACCCATAACGCGCACTGGATGAGGAAAACCCCAAGGATCGGCAATCAGGAAATCTAAAAAAGCAGCGAAAACTAAAACAACAATTGAGTTAATATTGATTAGAAATTGGCTCAAAAGCAAGGTAATAATCGTAAGTCAAAATTTAATCTTAAGTCAGTCAGTGCAAAGAAATGTCACTTACTGGTAGTCATGCGGGCATGAGCAGGCTAGATGCCTACCTTAATATTTCATCTCATTAATCTACTCATAGCTGAATCACCAGCCACTAGACAACAAAGCTTGTTGCTTCTCCTTGGGCTGCTTGCCAACTGCGAGCATCATAGTAAAGGTCTGCAAGAGTAATAGTATAGAGTGCTTCTTTGAGTTTTTGGTGTAATCGCTGCCACAAGGTAAAAGTTACCCAATCTTCTGCTTGAGCTGGTGCTGGAGTATGGTGAGGTAAAGGTTCAATTGTTTCGCCAACAGATTCTAGTATTTGTCCTAGAGAAATTTGCGCAGGCGATCGCGCTAATTTGTATCCGCCCTGAACACCGCGAATTGATTCTACTATTCCGGCACGGCGCATTTCAATCAGTAATTTTTCTAAGTAAGGAGCGGGGATATCTTGGCGTTGAGCGATCGCTTTTACTGATACAGGTCTATTCTTGGGCTGTAAACTCAAATCAAGTAATGCTTTAACGCTGTAATGCCCGCGAGTTGTTAGCTTCATGCTGTCAAGTTAGACCTCATGTTAAATTTTTTACTATTTTCAATTATCAAAAAAATATTTGCTAGACTCAAATATTGTTCGTTGAACGAGCAATACTCAATAAGACGATGCTCTTCACTTTTTGTGCAATCCCAATTCATAAGTTTGTCATCCTAAGGAAGCTCAATTTATTTTCCTTATTTTTGAATACCAGACTCGATCACTAGAGTTTTGAGTACAACCAAAATAAATATGATGTGTGGATTAGTCATCTTGCCTACCCACACTCGATAGTCGAGACAGCTATTTTACATTTAATTAAATTGACAGATAGACGTCAGAATTGTTGTCTTTCTCTGACTTTAAGAAAGCTTATCAGGTTAATAAATAGCTATGTAGTAGAAGTTATACTCCAACTTATTCGCCTACTCAGTTTCTACCTTAGCATTGCCTCCTTACCTTATCAGTAACTTGAGATAGTTGCTGTATTCATTCTTTTTTAGTGTGCTGCAGTTAGCGTCAAGAACTTAAGTGGATCAAGGTATGAACAACACTTAGATAGTTATCATGAATACCAACAGTGTTTACAACTGATTAACTTAACAGTAAGGTAGCTACATAAGCGCAAATATTGATTGAATTCAGTGTAAGATATTTTATTGAGCTGATATAAATCTAAGTGTTACTCCTATTAAGCGTTAGTAAGCTAAGATCAAACTCAGTTATTTACTTCATTCATTCGTTTTAGTACTAAGTTGATGAGTAAAAAGAAAAAAATCGAGCCACTAACTGGTGAAGAACTCCTGAAGAAAGTCAAGGAGCTAGAAAACCTAAGTAAAGAAGAAAAGGCTAAAGCCTGTGGCTATTATACCGTTACTAAAAATGGTATTGAGCGTGTTAACATGATGAAATTTCTTAATGCCTTAATTGATGCAGAAGGCATTGAGTTAGACAGTACAGCAAATGCTAATGGACGTGGCGGACGGAGTGCTAGCTATAGAATCAGCGTGCAGTCAAATGGTAACTTACTAATAGGTTCTGCTTATACAAAACAAATGGGTTTAAAACCAGGAGATGAATTTGAAATTACTCTAGGTCGCAAGCACATTCGTTTGAAGCAACTTGACGAAGATGGCGAATTTGGTGAAGTCGAAGTTGCATCCTAAGCAATTTTATATATGATTTTGAGAGGAGAATTGAGGTATTTGCCATTATTCTCCCTCTACTCGAACTTTCTTAATTTAGGCAAGACTCATTGCTGCAAACTAGCCAAGGATAAGTCCTGAGATTGTGGTGATGCTGGCAAGACTTGGTGCAGTGCTTGACGCATCAACTCTAAATTGCAAGTTAATCCAATTTGTTCTCGTTCTAGTAAACCTAAAATATGCTCGTGGTTGTTGCGTTCAACTACAGGTAACTGATGTAAACCTCGTGCTGCCATACGGGCTAAAGCATCAGATAAAAGTTCATCGGGGTAAGTGTAAAGTAGCTCAGTTGTACAAATGTCAAAGAGTTGAGATAAAGAAAAATTCGGCTCATTAGATGGATGTACCAAACTGGAGTTACTAACACTTATTCTGTGCTGTTCCCAGAGAGAAATTGCGCGGGAAATGTCTTCTGACGTGACAATCCCAACCAATCTTTGAGTTTCATCAATAACCAACGCACTCCGGCGGCGATCGCGAGTCATTGCCAAGCCTGCTTCCCAAATAGGCAGTGTTGC
Source organism: Gloeocapsopsis sp. IPPAS B-1203 (assembly GCF_002749975.1). Taxonomy (NCBI): domain Bacteria; kingdom Bacillati; phylum Cyanobacteriota; class Cyanophyceae; order Chroococcidiopsidales; family Chroococcidiopsidaceae; genus Gloeocapsopsis; species Gloeocapsopsis sp. IPPAS B-1203. The sequence continues at coordinate 69,737 of NZ_PEIG01000003.1, forward strand.
AGATAATATCAACGGAGTTTGGTGCATTGCCTCGGCGACAGAAATTTGTTGTAAAATTTCTTGTTCGCGATCTGTCTCCACACTCAAATTCAATTGTTGTAAATGCGAGTCAGAAGTTGCACTAGGCTTCATGCGCTCAACAAGCCATACACTTAAACCTACCGCTGCCATCAACGGTAAAACAATGCGATAATCTCGTGTCAGTTCAAATAATAATAGAATAGCCGTCAAAGGCGCTCGCGCACTTGCTGCTAATACTGCTGCCATACCTACCATTGCATAAGCTGGAGGTGCTGCCATATAAGGAGTCATCCCTGGTAAGACAATTGCCAAAATTTTGGCATAGGCTCCTCCTAATGAAGCGCCGAGAAACATTGCTGGAGCGAATATACCCCCAACTAAACCACTCCCTAAACTAATTGCAGTTACAACTAACTTTACTACCAATAACACCACAAGCAATTGCAAAGAGAATTCCACATCCTGCAACATTGCTTCTACAGTTTCATAACCGATACCCAAGATTTGGGGATACTGTAGTGCGACTAAACCAACACAAGCACCGCCAATAACAGGATGAATTGCTAAAGGAATTTTTGCCAACCAAGCGAAACCAGGAACTTGTCCTTGAAAGCAAGCTCGCAGTAACTGTAAAGATTGAGTGTAAGTTATTGAAACAAGACTAGCACCTAATCCCAAACCAACGTATAAGGGAAATTCTAACGGACTGCGAACTTCGTAAACTGGCAGTGTAAAAGCAGGTTGTCCTCCTAAGCCAATTTGAGCAATTAAGGCTGCTACGACTGCTGCTAGCAGCACAACACTCACAGCAGAAGTAGCGAATGTAGTTCCTAAAACAACTTCTAACGCAAAAAAAACACCTGCGATCGGAGCGTTAAATCCTGCTGCTAACCCTGCTGCTGCTCCAGCCCCCAACAACAAGCGACGTCGCTCTTGTGACATCTGTAGGGTGTGACCCAGCCGTAAACTAAAATTAGCACCAATCTCCACGCTGGGTCCCTCTGGTCCCAATGAAGCCCCACTGCCTAATGAAACTGCAGCCGCAAGCATCTTAATAATTGGTTGTAATTCTTTACAAGTAACATGAGGAGCATGACTACCTTGCGTTGCGGCAATTAAAGAAGAAAGCCCTGGACCAAAATCTTGTTTAGCACCGCGCATTAAACCAACAACTAATCCCCCTAATAATGGGACACACGCAAGTGTCCAAGCTCCCCAACGAGAAATAATTCCCATCAAATCTTCTAGCATTAAATGGTGGATTAGCTCGATTAAAAAGTGAAAGAAAACGACAGCTAAACCAGTGCTCCCGCCGATCAGCACAGCTAACATGAGCACAACGCTTTCTGGGGATAGCTGAAAACGGTTCAGTAAATGAGTTAAGCCAGTAGAAGGTGTTGATACTGCAGGCTGTATCGGCACCTTCCGTAATTCAACAGGGAGACTTGGTGGCTCCTCTGGGGATTGGGGAGAAAGGGCAGTCATGAAAAATGTGAGGAAATGTGATAAAAGCTTTAATTTTTATTGCTTACTTTTCATTTTGATTGATCTTTTGGCTCGCCGACAAGTATGTTTTGCCTGAGTGCAAGAGGATTTGATTCATAATTGTAATTACTGAGAAAAGTTCATTTCTACCTCATTTAGATGAGTTACAGCATTGGTCAATGCGCTAGCGTTGTGACAAGTTAGAGATAGGAGTGCAGTGCCTAGTAGCTAGTGGCTAGTGACTGGTTTTGAGTTTTGAGTTTTGTTAGCGTAGCGGTGCGTAGCACATTTTGAGTTTTGAATAATAAAGAGTCTTATTAACTCAACACTTCGCGACTTTCTTAAACTCATATCTCTCCTGCTCCCCCTGCTGTCTCTGCTCCTCTGCTCTGTTTGTGCTACAAGCCGCTTCTTAAATGTTCATAAATATATGTACTGCGAGTATGGCTATCTATCACAAAAATGGGCAGACTAAGATTTGGGGCGTATAGAAAATACAACTCAGACTAATGGCACTCCGCTGTAAAGCGAGAAAAGAACTGATTCGACGCGCTATGAACACTCACACCTTTGATCACCACTCCGTAACCTGTCCAATTTGCCAACGTGTTGGCAATCTCAAACAAATCAAAAAGTGTAATGGACTATTTACATGTCCTCATTGTCAAGAGCGATTGGTAGTGAGTTGGAGCGGGCACTATGTACGCGATCCGCATAGCTCTAAACAAGTTGAGATGACTCATTTACTTCGTCGTCAAAGTCGTCCTTGGGCAAGAATTCTACGAGATTTTAGCTTTATTAAGCGTACCGCAGCGATCGCCGCAATTGGTAGTGCCATTCTTTTAGGTATTAGTGTTGTTACCTTAGAAACATTGAAATCAGGACAGGAATCAAATTCAGAACCATCAAAGGAAATTGTTGTCGATCCCCCACAGGAGCCGTCATAAGAAAGCTGGGGAGTTATGAGTTTTGAGTTATGAGTTTTGAGTTTAAGAGAGTTATGAATTAAGAACATTCAAAACTCATATCTAGTCACTCGCCCCTCACTCCTCACCCCTTACCCCTTCTTAGTAGCGTCAAACCTTGCGTGCTGCCTAAGTGATGTGCTGCAGGAAGTTGGAGATTTTTAAGGGTTGGGGTATCGAGGAGCAAATAGGATGGTGAATTTTGTTGCCATTGCTGCTGAAGCTCGTTGTGAGTAGCCGTAATAATTTGGCGATCGCTATAAAAATTGAGCGAAGGACGATCGTAAGGAAAGGATGTATAAACAATCTGTCCTACGGGTGTCATCTTTTGGATCATCACAGCAACAGGTTTTACAGGATAAGCTTCGGCAAGTTCCCAAACCCAGTGGGAAGAAGTCATAAATAGTACAAGCGAGACATACATTCCCCAAATTAAAATTATCAAAAACTGGCGATCGCCTCGTCTAGCTAAGATATTTGCCAAAATCATTGTGCCTGCAACTGCAGCTAAAATCATTTGTAATGCGCCATCCTGCGCAGAACTCCAAGGGCTAAAGTAGAAGCTGCCAATAGTGGCTCCTACAGCAAGTAGCCCCAAACAGACAACGACAGGGCGCGGATATGATGCATCAGATGTACACCAGTAATCAGCCAGCTGCGCTCCCACTGCTAAAGAAATAGCTGGATATATCGGCAAAACATACCAAGGAAGCTTGGTTTGCATCACAGAAATTATTACGAAATAAAAGCTAATCCACACAAGGATCAGTTTTGCCCAGCTCCAGTTGCGATTTTCCCATGCTTTACGCAAACCTTGTGGTAAAAATATCAGCCAAGGAAAGCTGTACTTTAAGATTTCTAATAAATAATACCAAGGTGGTCCAGCGTGATTTTCTACACTTGCCCAAACACGACTCAAAGATTGAGCCATAATTGCTGTATTGGTGAAAGTGTTACCGTATTCCAACCATTGAGCCAAGTACCACCAAGCTACAGGCGCGGCACCAACAAAAACACCTGCCCACAGGTAAGGACTCGTTAGTAAGCGGGGCGTATCCCAAAACAAAAATAACAGTGCGATCGCCAGCAGCAATAATCCAATGATTCCTTTAGTCAGACAAACTAAGGCAAACCCAATACCAATACCTAAGCAGTAACGCAAATTACGACGCGATCGCAGTACACACAACATCATCAACAGAAAAAAACACACTACTGCCCCATCCAACATTGCTAATCGCCCATGACGCACCATCGGTAGCAGTGTGAGGTAAACTAACGCAGCAAAAATCGCAGGCGTCCTAGGAAAAATTTCCCGCCCGACACAATATAGTAGAGGTACAGAAACTGCACTCAGCATCGCTCCTGGCAAACGTGATGTCCATTCATTAACTCCACCAAGCGAGTATGCCCCAGCTATTAATAAATGCATGAGTGGTGGTTTATTGAGATAAGGTGCGTTTCCTAATGTAGGATACAACCAACGCCATGAATTGACAGGCGATCGCCAAATTTCGCGGGCAACTTGGGCGATAGTACCTTCATCCCAATCGCGTAATGGTAATCCTCCTAGATTGATGCTGTAAACTAGCACTGCGGCTAACAATAACGCTAGAATCCACGACCAATCAACCTTACTGTTGCGTCGGTAATCAAATTTTGGAAACTCCCAATGAAAGCGATCGCGCATATTTTAGAATACTTGATAATTCTGATTTTCAAGTCTAGCTTCAACCAAATATTGATGGTCAGTTTATTGACTTTTTTGCTGTTCTACTACTTACTTAAATCTGCTACGAAGCATTGGAGCGTTGTATCAGGAACTTTGCTCTAATTCCCTGATCTCTGATTCTTGACCCTTCTTCAATCAAATTTTCTAAAAAATAACTATAGTTTAAGGATTATGAGGATTTTCTTATCTTTTTTACGATTGGCTCACAAAATCTCTTGATTTATCAATTTTATTCAAAGATTTACCTGAAAGTATTGTAATTTAAGAAGAATTACTTAGGCTAAACTACGTAAGTATTTTTTCTATACATATGCTACTGATACGGAATAGACTTGAGTACAGTCGTAGTAGACTGCGACATCTGTTGGTAAGGATTAGTCTTAAAGTCAAACCTTACTATAAATATGCCGTTCAAAATCCGAAGTGGCTTTTGATGTTTTTGTTCTCGCGGTTTCAGATAGTTCGTTCTCTAATCGACATTTTTTATCCAAAAGTAGAACTTGAGCAATATTCAGAAGTGTCTATATTTGAAGATCTTGATGTAGAAAATGTTATTCAAGTATTACAAGAGGATGGCTTATATTTAGGTATTCAACTTCCGCAAGCAATTGTAGAAGAGATTTTGGAATTTACAGAGCGCGAGCAGTGTTATGCCAATCTCAACCCACAACTTATGTTTCATACAAATAGTAAAGAAGTTTGGCAAGAAAAGTATGGTTCTCTTGTCGTTAGCGACTATGTAGATCCTGAGAGAAATTGCCGCGCGATCGAGAGAATTATTCAAGATCCTAAGTTACTTAAAATAGCAGCTGCTTACTTAAATGCAAAACCAGTGTTTACAGGATCGCGGCTGTGGTGGAGTTTTGCAACAAATACCAGTTTTGAGGAAAGATTAAATTTTGCCCAAGAGTTATTTCATTACGATCCTATTGACTATCGTTCTCTAAAATTCTTTTTCTACTTAACTAATGTAGACTCAAGTAGTGGACCTCATGTTTGCGTTCGTGGAAGTCACAAAAACAAAAAGATTACTCATCAATTGACTTTATTTATTGGTCGTAGCGATCGCGATATTAGTCAATATTATCAACAAAAAGATATCCTAACAATCGGCGGAAATGTAGGTTTTGGTTTTGCTGAAGATCCCTTTTGCTTTCATAAAGGAACTCCACCCCAACAAGGCGATCGCCTGATGTTACAAATCGAATTTTGTTTAAACAACTACCATTTTTAAATTGCTCAGCACATAACCACTTGGGTAAGTTTTAAACTGCAGTAAGTACAAATTGCTTTGACTTCATGAGAACATCTAAAAAGGCAAAAACTGCAGGGCTTTGTAGTGCATCTGCTAACACAGCTACTCCAATGATCCTTTCGAGAGGAATTGGTAGAGTAAACGCTTGCAACCCTAGTGGTACTGGTTCGGCGGCTAATCGGGGAAGAATGGCTGCACCTAAGCCTTGAACAACCATGCTGACAATTGTGGAATCTTCCCTGACTTCATAGGCAATATTCAAGGGACAATCAGAGAATCTCAGATGATTGCGAATTCTAATTGAGCAAGTATTTGTCGATGGCACAATTAAAGGATATGCAGCTAATTGCTTCCAGTTGAGTTTTTGAGTAGTGGTTGAAGCAGTTGGAGGTAGTAATACAATGTAATCATCGCGCAATAACTCCCAAGTTTCAAATTCATCACTAGCAGGAAGATATGTGAAGCCCAGGTCGGCATGACCTTCACGCAAAGCTTGTTCTACATTAATGTAATCGTAATGCTCTGTAATTGTGACTGCAATTTTAGGAAAGTCACTGCGAAACTGGGCAATCACTGCTGGTAGAATATGCGTTGCCACACTACGAAAACAGGCAATTTGCACTTGTCCTCCATCTAAGCCTTTTTCGAGGTTTGCTTCTTTAGCCATTGTGTCGAGTAACTGTAGTACATGCTGGGCATGAGCAATAATTCGTTTTCCTACGGGTGTAGGATGGGCACCATGGCGTCCACGCGCAAGTAAGACAACGCCTAAGTCTTCCTCTAAAGCAGCGATCGCATGACTCACTGCAGACTGTGATATTTCCAAATGCAATGCAGCTGTACTAAAGTTTTCATGTTCTGCGACTGCAACTAATGCCCGCAACTGCGAGATCTTGATTTTGTTAGTCATGTCACTCATAGCACTTTCAAAGCAATTAGCTAAACCCTACGGATAAAACTCAAAGCTTCTTCATCGTGACATTCCTTGACATATGAATTCTATTCATACATTCCATGCATAGTTTACTTTGATTGTCAAGAAAAACATTGTTAAAGTGGATTTATTAAGAGAAGTAAACGATGTGATGTGAGGTCATCAAGATTTGGTATGAAGTATTCGATTAGTACCTTTGAGCGAGAGAAATTAGAGTTTCTCTATCATCAATCACCAAAAAAAGCAAAACGTACTGACGTTTTTGCACCTATAAAAAGCATTTGGCAACAAGTAGTTAACTATCTGAACGCCAAGAACGAACTACAAGTTTGGCAAAGTTCAGATCGCAATGGTCGTACATGGTGGAATGCTTACGATCCAATAACAGGACGCACGACAAAACGCGATTCCGAATCTGAAATGCGTACTTGGATTGAAGAGCGATATTACCAATAACTAAAGTTCACTATTAAATAGGAGGAATAAGAATGATTTTCTCTAATCGCAATCAAGAATCTATCTCGGTCAATCAAGCTAGCAATAAGCAAAAATCTTTCCATCCATTGCTGCGTCCGCTAGTTAATTTCTGGAAGTTTAGCTGTTACTATGCAGATTACAAAGCACGTGTTTGGGATCTCAAATAAATTTATAACAGCAACCAAATCCCCAGTCCGCACTGGGGGTTTTTATTTATGGTGTGCCACACCTTGTTACTATAGTTACATTTATTTACCTTGATTTGCGAGAAAATGAAGCTTCGGATAATGAAGATATATTTATAATTTGGGGTAGTAAATGACGTTAAGTAGCTGGGTATTAACGAAAGGAGATGGACCTATTGTTGCTGTTACGCTACATGATGGTCATGATATCCGCGAAGAAGTTGCCCCCCTACTCAGCGTCACCGAAGCAGATCGCTGGCGGGAAGAAGATCCTTATACTGCACATTGGACAAAGATCGGTGACACCAGAATTGTTGCACGGCGATCGCGTTTTGAATTTGACCTCAATCGTCGCCGTGATAAAGCTGTTTATATTAAGCCTGAAGATGCATGGGGATTAAAAGTGTGGAAAAAAAGACCACCCCGTGCTATTATCGAGCGCTCTTTGGCAGAACATGACGCCTTTTATGCAACGTTAGAAGGAGTCTTGAGCGATCTTGAACGTCGTCACGGTCGCTTTATTATATTTGAGTTGCATACCTACAATCACTTACGTTTTGGACCTGACTCATTACCAGCCGATCCGCGATACAATCCTGAAATTAACATTGGGACAGGAACACTCGATCGCCAACGGTGGGCACCTGTCATCAACCGTTTTACCAAGGATTTACAAACATTCAACTTTTTGGGTAGACATTTAGATGTCCGCGAAAATATTAACTTCTCTGGCGGTTACTTTCCTCGTTGGGTGCATCAAACTTTTCCCGACTCAGCATGTGTTTTATCAATTGAAGTCAAGAAGTTTTTTATGAATGAATGGACGAATGAAGTAGACATCGTGCAGTTAGATGCAATTCGTCAAGCACTGCAATCGACTGTCCCAGGTATCCTCGAAGCTTTAAATCAAGTTGATGCAGGTGTTACCAGTAACGCGTATCAATTAGTTTGAGTAAAAATATTGATGTGCGAGGATTGAAGAGTAAAATCAAAATAGCACCACGCGGATGAGATCGTGGATGCATTAAAGAGGGCTGAGGAAGCGAGAGACGGAGAGACAAGGAGTTCTGAACTAGAAGATTCAACTCAAAACTAGCTACTAGTTACTGGCTTCTCTTCGGCTACCAACAGTAAGTTATACCTTCTACCCTCTATATTTGCTTGCTTTGAGGTTTAAAGCATGAGTGTAGAAGATCGGCGGATAGGGCTTGAGCAAGAGTTTTTTTTGGTAGATGAACAAGGTGTTATTTCGCAGCGCGGTGATGAGTACTTGCAGTTTTGCCAAGAAGTAGCAACATCAGAAGGACGAAATCCGCAGCATTTTGCCCCTGAATGGGTAAAAAGTATGGTGGAGATTAATACACCGCCTGCGTATAGCGTAACAGAGCTAGCAACAGAGTATTTAAGTAATCTTAAGGTAGCACTCAAGGTAGCCAAGGAAATGAGTCTTAGGCTCTATCCTTTATCTACCTATCCATTGCACGTTATGCCGACAATTCGTAACAAGCCCTGGTATCACATTCAAGTCCGCACCGTAGGTTTTGATCGCTTTATGCACGCGGCGCGATGCACGGGAACGCACATTCATTTAGATCTTCCTGAAGGAATTATTGATCGGCGTGTAGGTGTATCTTACGATTCTACCCCAGAGGCACGTACTGAACTACTTAACATATATAACTTAGCAACAGCTTTAGATCCATCACTGATTGTATTATCGCGGGCGTGTCCTTTTTACGAAGGACGAGTTATGAAATTTGCGGCTCATACCGTACGTTATCGCGGTAGTGAGGTTTTTGGCTGGGAAGGAGTGTATACCCATTTGCAATCTGTGGGTGGATTACAGCCTTATGCAGCAGATACAGAAGAATTGGTTGAGTTACAGTTTGCGCGGTACTACTCTTGGTTAGCAGCGATGGATAAAGCAGGAGTAGAACGACATTTGTTTAAAGAAGCTGGGGGAAACCTGCTTAAAGCAGCGTGGAATCGCGTGCGACTCAACGGTATTGGTACAGTAGAAATGCGCGGTACTGATAGTAATTATCCTCAGGTCATTTTAGCGATCGCCACATTACTTTATCACGCAGCACATCGCGTGCGAACTGAGCAATTGACAGTGAAACCAACTGAGGGAGTGCGTACATTTGAATTACATGGCAATATCCTGGCTGTACCAGATTTCCACTATCTTGATGGGGAATTATTGTATGCTGCTGTTACTGAGGGTGTTAAGAGTGCCGAAGTTGTTGCTTACTTAGATTCGATTCTTGATTTTGCTGTGCAAGAAGGTGGTGAAGGATCGCACTATCTAAAAACTTTGAGATCTTCATTAGGGCAATATCAAACTACTGAAGCGGAAATTTTACAAGACTTTTTGCCAACGACTGAAGAAATCTCGCAAGAAGACGGGCTACGTTTGGTACGTCAATGCTGCGACAAGTTAGAACAGCAAGTTACATTTCTAGAACAATCGCATTTAGAGATGCTTACGGAGTCCTCTGACTGAAGTCGGGACTACATAGGCAAAGTGTACCTTCGTACACTAAAACAAAACTTTTGCAGCAGCGAATTTATTCACCTTCGCATTCATACAGGCAGTCTAATGAATCAAAAACTAGCATAAAGCCGATACAATCTCTGATGGGGCAGTAGGAAGTGTAACTACTGCAGATTAATCCAAGATAGGCAGATTGTTATGGTACGTTGGTTGATGGCGATCGCTTTATTTGTGTTACTCACAGCTTGTAGTGGTGAAGTCGAACCAAGTAATAAACTTGTACAACAGGCGATCGCACTTCAGCTAGAACAAACACAACAGCAATTAAGTCAACAACTCGGCGTACATCTCCAAGGAATAGAAATTCGACACGTCACCGTTACACAGCGCGAACTAGTAGAAATTCAAAGCTTACCTGTCTCTCATGTTCGTGGTACATACGATCTGACGCTCAAACTACCGCGCAAAGTCACTCAACACAATTCCTTTGATGTCTACTTGCAACGTCAGCAAGAAGGTAAAACATGGCGGCTTTTGATTCCGCAAGCAGAAAAAGATAAATTGACCTGGTTGAGTTATTTGATTCGATAATGGTATTTAGGGCAATGGGTAATGGGTAGTGAGAAACAAAAAGATATTTACCAATGACCAATTACCAGCCTCATACTCACGCTCAAACACTACTGAATCACCAGTTAATTCAATGCAAATCCCGCGCCTGCACCCAGACACAATCGAGGAAGTTAAGCAAAGAGTTGATATCGTCGATGTGGTATCAGAACACGTTGTTTTACGCAAGCGGGGAAAAGATCATGTTGGTTTATGTCCATTCCACGACGAGAAAACTCCAAGTTTTAGTGTTAGTCCTAGTAAACAAATGTATTACTGCTTTGGCTGTAATGCTGGGGGAAACGCTATCAAGTTCTTGATGGAAGTCGGGAAAAGTTCTTTTAGTGAAGTTGTCTTAGATTTAGCACGGCGCTACCAAGTACCCGTACAAACACTAGAACCTGCACAACGACAAGAATTACAGCGTCAGTTATCGCTACGCGAACAACTCTACGAGATTCTAGCGATCGCCTGTCAATTTTATCAACACGCTTTACGTCAACCGCAAGGAGAAGCAGCATTAGAGTATCTTCAATCTTCACGAAAACTGAATTTAGAAACGATTCAGCAATTTGGTTTAGGTTACGCACCGACAAGCTGGGAAACTCTTTACCGCTATTTGGTAGAACAAAAGCACTATCCTGTACAACTCCTCGAACTAGCAGGATTAATTCGTCAGCGACAATCAGGAGATAGTTATTACGATTACTTTCGCGATCGCTTGATGATTCCCATTCATGATATCCAAGGGCGCGTGATTGGTTTTGGCGGAAGAACCTTAGGGGAAGATCAACCGAAGTATCTCAACTCACCAGAGACTCAACTCTTCAACAAAGGGAAAACACTATTTGCCTTAGATCAAGCAAAATCAACAATTTCTCACCTCGATCAAGCTGTTGTTGTCGAAGGCTATTTTGATGCGATCGCACTTCACGCCGCCGGAATCACGAATGTTGTTGCTTCTCTGGGCACTGCTTTGAGTTTAGATCAAGTTCGCCAACTGTTGCGCTATACCGAATCAAAACAACTCATTCTCAACTTTGATGCTGACGCCGCCGGAACTCAAGCAGCAGAAAGGGCGATCGGTGAAATTGCCAATCTTGCCTATCGTGGTGAAGTGAGTTTGCGGATTCTCAACTTACCCGAAGGCAAAGACGCTGATGAATACTTACACACTTACACGCCCGAACACTATCGCGAACTGCTGCAAAATGCCCCATTATGGCTAGACTGGCAAATTCAACAAATTGTGGCAAACCGCGACTTGAAGCAAGCCGATCAATTTCAGCAAGTTGCCCAAAAAATGGTTAAACTACTCAAGCTGATTGATAATAGCGATACAAGAAATCATTATATTTTTCGTTGTGCTGAGTTACTGAGTTTGGGCGATGGGCGTCTGATACCTATACAAGCTGAAAGTTTGGTATCACAAGTTGCACCTAATTACAATAACCGTACGCCACAACCATTTAAAAAGCAGCAGCAAAAATCTTCATCTTCAGTTCCCCTCACAAGCGATCGCAGTCTTTTAGAACAAGCCGAAGCCTTACTCTTACGCATCTACTTACATTGTCCCGAACATCGTCAAGCAATTACTGAAGCTTTACAAGCACGAGATCTTCAATTTAGCCTCTCCCACCATCGGTTTTTGTGGCAGCAAATATTAACAGAAATCGCTGGTAGCGATCTTGCTGATTCTTTAGTTTCTCGTCTGCAAACTCGATACTTACAGTTGGATTGCGAGATGACTGTGGTATCGCATCTGTTTTATTTAAATGAGAAAACCGAACGCGATCTTTTACGTGCTACTCAGGGAGTACAAGCCGCAATTGCGTGTATGGAACGTGTTATGTGTGAGAAGCGCTATCGCCTTTATCTTGAAATGTGGCAAGATACTGATCCACAAGTTGATTTAGAGCGATCGCAGTCATATTATGAATTACTTTACACCGAACAGCGACGCTTACAAGAGTTAGATCGGCAACGGCAATTTTCACTGACTGATTTAATCTAGTCTCATATTAAAAACACATTAGTGTTTCCCGTGTTTCTCGCCCTGTTGTTGGATTGGTTCCTTTGGCAACCTTACACAGCTTATCTTGCTCATCGCGTCGTAATAACACGTCAGTAAAGTCAGCCCCATCAATCACTGCTTTGTCAAACTTGGCATTTGCGGCAAATGCACCTTCTAACACAGCGTCTTTTAAATTAGCATTACTCAATCGCGCTGAATCTAATGTGGCATTCGTTAAATTTGCGCCTTCTAGATTTGCTGACTCTAAATTAGCAGCAAATAAACTAACGCCTGCTAAATTTGCATGGCTGAAATTGCTATTACGGAGATTAGCATGATTAAAACTTGAGTCTGTCAAGTCGCGCCCTGCAAAATCAGAGTTAAGTAAATTTTCTTTGTTGTAATCTAAAGCTAAAGCTGGGGGAATACTGAGATACAGGGGAGACGCGATCGCACTGACAACTAACACAAAGATCGCTATCTGGCGGCATAACTTGAATATATTTTCAATCATCCAATCCTCTTGAGTGTGAATCATTATGACAAACCCTCCTTCTTCTTATTATCCCGATATTGGTGTACTAGGAGAAGATCTCGTTGCACAATGGTTACAATCACAAGGCTGGCAAATTCTGCATCGTCGCTGGCACTGTCGTTGGGGAGAAATCGATATTGTTGCTCAACACACTACCACACCTCTACTTGCCTTTGTTGAAGTGAAAACTCGTAGCAGTGGTAATTGGGATGAAGGAGGCTTGCTATCTTTAACACCACAAAAGCAAGCGAAACTTTGGCGCACAGCTACTTTTTATTTAACGAAATACCCCCACTTAAATGATTATCCATGTCGTTTTGATGTTGCTTTAGTTTATTCTCAAGGCTTTGCTACTCACCCACCACAAACAAAAAAGCCCGCGATTCTCAAGTCGCTGGCAATACAAGTTGGCAATGTTAAATTTCAATTGCTGCTACAAGAATACATTCCTGCTGCATTTGGATAAGATTTAGTGACTCGTAAAAGAGTTTTGAATTTTAAAGAATTTTCTTAATTCATAACTCAAAACTCAAAACTCATAACTCTCTAAGCCAGAGTTTCTGGGCAGTAGCCTAATCCTCGTACAAACTGTTGGCGAAAAGCTTCGATTTCTTCACGTTCTGGGCTACCATGAGAGACGATCGCAACTTGATAGCGACGCATGACGTCAATGGGAGATTGTCCAGCCTCTAAACTCCAGAGTGCCATATTCACTCGCATGGGAGGTTCGTAGGGAATTCCCAACTCATTTAAAAATGCCCGAAAATCTCCATCGTCTTGAGGATTCAAAGGCGAGTTCATTTTGACTTTTACCACCCAGCCATCAATCTGATGGATCACGGTTATAAACCTAACCGATAGATGCTGTACTTTATGTAGATATTCAACAATCCTCAGGGTGAGGCTGGCATTTGCAAGGTAGTAAAGGTATTCCATTTCCGTGGTTGGGAGACGCACCAATCCGACACTTATATTGTGCCGAAGGTCTACCCTCCTTTCATAGGGGAAAATCACCCAATTTAACCTGGGTAGGTTCACCCAATTAAGTATGTAAGTACGAATTGTCAAAAATTATCAGAAAATCTGTATAACTACGGTGTCTAAAAAAAACAAAATATGGCTTAAGAACAATATAGAAGAGACAAAAGCAAAGCGATAACCGTAATAACACGGATTTTTGATTCAGAAACGGCAATGCTGTGATGTTGATACCCAAGACTATGTTTAGTGGATCGTTACCTTCTCAAGAAGACTGCTTATTATCTGCATACGATTATGAGTTACCCCAAGAGTTAATTGCTCAAAACCCTGCTGTACCTAGAGATAGTGCGCGGTTATTAGTTGTTGATTCTACACACTATAGTCATCAGCGATTTTTTGAATTGCCTCAACTACTGCAACCAGGCGATTTATTAGTAATGAACAACACCAAGGTTATACCCGCACGATTGTATGGGCGAAAATCAAGTGGTGCGTCTATTGAGGTATTGCTTTTAGAAGAACGCCAGCACAATCAATGGCTAGCTTTAGTAAAACCAGGAAAACGCCTACCACTAGGAGCAAAAATTGTCTTTGAAGGAAATGCCTCTTATTCTTTAAATGCAACAGTATTAGCAACGGATGCAGCAACTGGAGGGAGACTACTGCAATTTGATGTTCCTGGAGGAATGTCTTTGATTCAAATATTAGATAAATATGGGCAAGTACCTTTACCTCCTTATATTACTGATTCTCAAGCAGCAGGCGACCAATATCAAACAGTCTATGCCCAGCAACCTGGTGCTGTTGCGGCTCCGACAGCAGGATTGCACTTTACTCCAGAATTACTTATACAGCTACAAAACAAAGGAATCAAGACAGCATTTGTCACGCTACACGTTGGTGTGGGAACCTTTCGCCCTGTTGAAGTTGAAGACATTACAACACATACAATGCACGGAGAATGGGTAGAAGTAAGTGCAGATACTGTTACTCAAATTCACCAAACACAAGCTCAAGGTGGGAGAGTTATTGCCGTGGGAACAACTGTAGTACGTTCGTTAGAAGGTGCTGCAACAAGTGGACAGTTGCAACCTTTTTGTGGCAAGACAGACTTGTTTATTTATCCTGGTTATCGATGGCGTGTTGTTGAGGGATTAATTACTAACTTTCATTTGCCTAAATCGAGTTTACTCATGCTTGTAAGTGCCCTAATCGGTCGTCAGCGCCTGCTGGCATTGTATCAAGAAGCGATCGCGCATCGTTATCGCTTTTACTCTTTTGGTGATGCCATGTTGCTGTTACCAGTTGATTTATCGACAATTGAGCGTAAAGATCGGAAATAGACGTCAATTTTGATTACCCTGGAAAAGATACCGCGATATCTTTTCCTGATCAGCAGGCAAAAGGAACTATGAAGCGCAAGCACAAACAGATTTTAAGAGCTTTATCACACGGCAGTGGTCTTTTGCTGTCTACTGTGTTACTGTCAATTGGTGCTGTTACTCATGCTGAGGTGACACCTAGTGCTTCTGAATCAAGGTTGGCGCAAGCAAATGCTTTCAAGCGATCGCCTCAACTAGCTCAAGTACAGCCACAAGCGCCTACTACAGCATTTGGTACGCAGTCGATAACGCTGTTTAATATCTTGCTAGCAACTTTAGTAGTACTATTGGGTGCGACATTGCTAGCACTATTTTTCTTACGTAAGTCAGTCATTCGTGGTGTCGCTGATATTGTGATGATGCGGCTTAAAGAAGTTGAAGATATCCAAAATGAAATTGCTAACGCCGATCGCAAAATTCAGAACATTTTGCAAGATGCTGAAGAAATCTTAGACGAGATTAACCAAGAAGCAGAAGAGCTACAACAAGAAATTGCAGCGCAACGTGAAAACTTATCGCAGATAACGCATCTCTCACAAACACAACAACAACAAGTAGTTACAAAACTTGAAAATCAATTCAAAAACTCAGAACAATCGCTAAAGAAATTAGCAAGTGAATTTGGAAATGAACTAGTCGGCTTAAAACAACAAACAAAACAGCAGCAAGCTGCTGTTTTACAAAATATTGAACAATTAAAAGAAGAATTTTCTCCGCATCTTTTAAAAATTCGAGCAGAAGTTCAAGAAAGAAAAGATGCAGTACTACAAAATTTAGAACAATTTCAAACAGAATTAGCAAGCCAAATCAATCAAATTCACCAACAAGCTCAACAGCAACGCGATACAATTTTACAAAATATTGAACAACTGACATCTGATTTTACCCCGCAACTTGCGACACTACACGTAGAAGTTGAAGCACAAAAGGATAGAATTATTCAAAACTTACAACGCTCAGAAAGTGACTTTGCAGAACAAGTCGAGCAAATTCAACAAGAGTTAACAACACAACGCAGTAGTGTTTCACAAGAATTTGAGCGAGTACTAACAGTTTTAAGCCCACAAATATCAGAGATGCAAGCTGATATTCAATCACAAAAAGAAGCAGCATTACAAAACATTAGACAATCAGAAATAGAATTAGCTGCACAATTAGTCCAGATTCAACGGCAAGCGCAGCAAGAATACGATGCTACATTAGATAACTTGAAACAGCTAGCACTAGGCTTTGACCCAGATGCAACAGAAATTCAAGCTGATATTCAATCACAAAAAGAAGCAGCATTACAAAATATTAGGCAATTAGAAATAGAATTAGCTGCACAATTAGTCCAGATTCAACGGCAAGCGCAGCAAGAATACGATGCTACATTAGATAACTTGAAACAGCTAGCACTAGGCTTTGAACCAGACACAACAGAGATTCAAGCTGATATTCAAGCAGAAAAAGAAGCCATATTACAAAATATACAACAATCTAGAAAAGAGTTTGCAGTGCAATTAGCACAGTTGCAACAACAAGCGCAAAAACAACGTGATTTATTGTTAAAAAATATAAAACAACTTGCCTCAGAATTAGCTCCACAGTTGGCAGAATTACAATCTGATGTTCAAAATCAGAAAGATGCAGTCATCCAAAATATTAGACAAACAGAAAGTGAATTTGTCACGCAAGTTTCTGAGTTGCAAGCAGAAATGCAAACACAAAAAGGTGAAGCTGTTCATCAACTAGAAGATATCAAAACTGAGCTAGAAGAACGAATTACAGCTTTGCAAGCCGAAGTACAAAAACAACAATCTACTTTACAAGAAAGCATACAACAGCTAGAAGCTAATTTAACACCACATCTTGCAGAAATTCAAACTGAAGTTATAGCAAGACTGCAACAACAAAAAGATGTCACATTAGAAAATTTACAACAGATTCAAATAGAAGTCACCACACAGATTCAAGAGTTTCAATCGCAAACTCAAACGCAACTAGAACAAGAGATTCAAAACTTGCGATCGCAAGTCGCAGAATTTGCCACTCAACTTAGCAATTCTCGACTAGGAATTCAATCGCAACAAGACACTACAATTGAAAATCTAGAAAAATTAGCCTCTGAGTGTTCAAATCAACTGACAGCATTGCAGTCAGAAATTACAAATCGTAAGGAAGTAACGCTAGAAAATCTAGAGAAACTAGAAAACAGACTAGAAACAGAACTAAATGAGGTAAAATCAGATGCTCAAGCCCGAAAAGAACAAATTCTCAAGCAAATAGCCGAAATTACACCAGCAACAATTGCTCAAGAAGCATTCTCTGAAGTATCCCAACAACTTCAAGCCTTATCCGAACAAATACAACTGTTGAAATCAAACTATCCACAGTTATTCATGCGTCCGGATGATTATATCAATCAGGGAAATGCATTATTTTCTGCAGGACATTATCAAGATGCGATCGCATCCTACGAACAGGCGTTAGAAATTCAACCGAATAATCCTGATGTATGCTATCAGCAAGGCTTAGCATTATGGGAATTAAACCAATACGAGTCAGCAATTGCTGCATTTGATAAAGTACTGGAAATTAAACCAGAAGATGTCGCAAGTTGGTATCAACGTGGTATCCTTTTGAAAGAACTAAAACGCTACGAAGGTGCATTTGCAGCTTTTAGCCAGGTGATTCAAATTCAACCAGATCATAGCGATGCTTGGTTTAATCGCGGTATTGTTTTAGGAAGACTAAAACGCTATAAAGATGCGATCGCATCCTATGATAAAGCCATTGAACTCAATCCTAATCATCATCTCGCGTGGGTAGATCGCGGCGTAGCATTAGGCAAATTACAAAACCATGAAGAAGCTTTTCAATCGTTTGATCGCGCAGTACAAGTCAAACCAGATGATGCTGTAGCTTGGATGAATCGAGGTATGGCGTTAGAAGTTCTAGAAAGAATAGAAGATGCGATCGCATCGTACGATAAAGCGATTGAACTCAATCCTGACTACTATAAAGCTTGGAACGCTAAAGGATATTTACTCATTCAATTAGAACGCGATCCGGAAGCCTTAGAAAGCTTTGATCGAGCTTTACAGATTCAACCAGATTATCCTAATGCTTACTACAATAAAGCAATTTGCTACACCTTCCAAGGAGACGTCAAATTAGCACTAGAGAACTTACAAAAGGCGATTGAACTAAATCCGAAGTATCGCGCTGAAGCTAGTACTGATCCTGATTTTGAGAGTATTGCTAATAATCGACGTTTTCGCCAGTTAGTAGAAGATTAGGGGAAAAAGCTGATGCGGTTGAAATCATAAAGACAAAAACCTATCTTCATAAGTTTCTCTAAGCCTTATTCTTATATTAGTCCACGCAGGTGGATATGGTTTGTTAAGCCGCGAATTTATTCGCCAGGCGTTTTTCATTGAGGGTAACAAAATGCAGCGGGACAAAATGTTGTGGTTAATTAAAGGAGTTGCGGGCTTACTGTGTGTTGGCTTTGGTTTGAGTGTCTTTGGTGAGGCTTTAAGCCGCAAGATTAGCGGTGATGGTTGGTTTTGGATTGGAACTTTAAGTCTTGTACTCTTTAACTTTGGTTTGTGTTTAATGTTTGATAGTCACAACCATCAACTCCAAATGAAGCATAGAAGCAATACACCTCTTACATAAATCACAGACGCCTAGCGAATAAATTCGCGGCTAGCCAAATAAAGTGTGCCTGCGCACACTAATATAAGAATTTGATCAGTGATCATACCATTTCACCAAATAAAAACTACAAATCATTTCTCCTCTGCTGCCTATTTGTAGTAAATTCAAAGTGACATGGTATTACACGGTAGTAAACTTGGCTTGTTTAGCTGCGAATTTATTCGGCAAGCTTCTACGTCCAATATAATATCTGAGCATCAGGGAAACGTTTGGCAATCTCGCGTTCAAAGAAGCGACGTAGTGCTTTCATGTTGTCGGTATCATAGACATACTTCGTTCCACCAAACTTATTGCGCTTGATGCTGCGGTTCTCTTCTTCCATGTCAAGTTTTGAGTGGGGATACCATGTTTGCAATACTTCTTTTGACTTGGGCGTGAAGCGATGAGAAATTAACTCAAAGGTCAAGTCGCAATTGAAATCTAAAGTAGCACTGATTTCATCAAAAAGTCGCGTGTAGTGCAATTCCCAATCGTCAATTAACATAATCGGTGCAATGACAATACCCACAGGATAACCGCCACCGCCTTGATTGCGTGGTAACGCTAAGCGTCGTAGTGCTTGTAATCGAGAGGATACTGATGCAGTACCGCCTTCAAACTTCCCTGAAACAGGTGCAGCATTGATACTGACACGACAACGAGTATGACTATTGTGTGGTAAGTCAAGTAACTGATCAACAGCATCAAACTTAGACACCCAACGCAAATGAGCATTGCTGCGAGTACCAAAGTAACGAATACACTCAGCTAAGCTACCTGTAAGGTGTTCAATACCAAGTGGATCGGTGTAGCAACTGACTTCAAATGTTGTTGCAGTGTCAGGATGTTCGTAAGTTGCCAAATTGTCCAAAATTTGGGGTAAATTAGCAAAAACACGAATCACTGGTGGACCTTGTAAGCTACCTGCAAGATAACAATATTGGCAGTGCGCTGGACAACCTTCTGCAAGATGAAATTGCCAATCTGCTGATGGAGGAATTGGACTCAGTTTGAAATGACTTGGTGGTGCGGTGACAACTGCAAGAGTACGTTTAGCGATTTGATACGTCTCGCGTTCAGAATCACCACGTAAACCTGAAAGGCGATTCTGAGAAAGTTCTTCAATAGGTAAATCTAGTGCTTGGATGCGCGATAAAATCTTTTGTCCCCACGGCTGATCGAGTGCAGCAGGTGTAAACAACACGCGTTCTGGCATCCACAAACGAGAAGAGGAGGTTTGTGTTGCTGGTTTGGTTAAAATCGTCATTAAGAAGCTTGTCGCTGTTTATTTGATCGTAACGACTACGAAATAGAGTTGTCAGTCAATCTAGAGAGGGGATTTCCGATACTTTTTGTAGCGATCGCTTCCTAGATTTTGGCGATCGCTACCCGAATCAACACCTATTGATTAATTAATTCCATAGCACGGTTGACGAGATTTTCAGCAGTTAAACCATTTAACGCCATCAGTTGTGCAGGGCTAGCAGTTGTTTCTCCCCGCTTCCAAGCGAAGGTGTCGCGTTTAGCGTTACTGCGTAGCATAATCGGTTCTAGCATACCACTTGCCCCAGCGGTAACACCAATTAAAGCATCGCCACCAAATAACTTATCAAATTCCGCATCATCTAAGAAATCACCATCAGGTTCTGCACAGCTATCCCACGCTACATCTGTAGGGCGATATAAGCGACGAGGATTAACAACAGAGACAACCCGAACGCCAACTTCTTGCACAGCTAATGCAGATGCAGCTTCTAACACGGGTAACAACACCATGTCACCCACGACAGCAAACACAACCGTTTTATTTCCAGAGGCTTCTTGCAAGACAATTGCGCCATCTGCAAGTGCTTTTCTACCTTGTTCAAATGTGGTGCGAATTGGTAACGGCGACTTACTAGCAGTAATCACGATACCTTTATTCTTTGTTGTCAATGCCCACTCATAAGCAACTTGAATACAGTTTGCATCTAGGGGAAAGATGGGAAATACATTGCCATTGCGCATCATGGCGGCAAAATACGCTTCAACTTCTGGGCGTTGGTGTGTCCAACCATTACGACCTTGTTCTAATGCCCCAGCAGTGAATAAAGTAACAGTAGCAGGAGTAGGACGGCGTAATTCTGCCATCGCTTGGGTGACTGTTTGCCAAATTGGTAAACCGTTAATGGCAAATGATTCGTAAGAACACCACAAAGTCCGGCTACCCATAAGGGCGGAACCTGCAGCTAAACCGGCGCAAGCATCTTCGCTGAGTGGTTCGTAAACTTGTCCGCCAGGTTTTTGGTTATACAGCGGATCTTCAACTGGGTGGATAATTTTGAGGGCTTGGTTGATATTGGCAATTCCTGAGGCTTCGTTTCCATCAGCATTTGTGACTAAGAAAGTGCGATCGCATTCTCCAACTTTGCCTACCAGTCGCCCCATTGCTGTTGTAGCAACTTTGGGATCGCCACCTACTGCGTATTCTTCTAATGGTAAATCTTTAATTTCTGGTAATTCTAAGACAGATTCTGTCACAGCAACACGACTTGCTGAACCACCACCTGCACGTTCAAAATTAGTCCGCACAATTTGCCAAGCTTCTGGGGCTAATGCACGGGCTTTGAGTGCGTTCACGATATCTGAATTATCTAGTGTGTGCATGGCGTAGAGGTTATGTGATTTTGCTCCTCTAGCGTGTACTCCAGCGCCTTTTAATTGTTTAATAATTAAGACTGTGCGCGTTCCACTCAGTGCAGATTTTGTTGCTTCATCGGCGGCGATTAAGACAGCTTCCGTAAATGCCAATCGTTGCTGGAAGGAAAAAGTAGTGCTATCGACAAAGTTGCCTTGCTGATCTCGATCGTCAAAATCTTTGGCATCAACTAAGACAACTTCTTCAAAGCCGTTACCGTGCCAGTATGCCATCATTTGCTCATTTGATTGTGTGGAAACCATACTATGATGCTCTTGGCTAAAGCCGTTCCACACTAGCACTGGTAAAAAATTGGTCATTCCTGGATAGGCGGTGTGAAAATGCGCCATACTGCTCATAATGTATGGTTCGCCTAAACCACCGTCACCAATTGTCACAGGAAACAGTTTATCAGGATTCAGTCTGGCGGCTGCCATAGCGAAGTGTTGCCCTTGCCCTAAAGGTCCCGCAGGAGAGAGAATTCCTGGAATGTAACCGGATAAGTGTCCGAGTAAACCGTGATGTTCGCGGAAGCGATCGCGTAGTTGCTGTACGGTTTCAATTCCCATGTCCTCTAAAGACCGATCAAGAAACATTGCACTGTAAAATCCTGGTGCGTGATGCCCAACTTCAGTAACAATATTTTTATGCCCCAACATGACTAATGCAGCATAGGCTTCAACTTGACTGGCAAATCCGCCTGGATGACCTGAAGCTTTACTGGCAGTAACTTGTAATGTAAGGTAGCGCAATGCATCAGCAGCTAGTAGCGTTTGGAAGACGACAGCCGGATCTTTAGGATCGCTAATTGACTTACTACCAGAGGCGATCGCAGCTTCTTTGCCATACTTCTCAAACTCTGGCAGCATTTCGCCAAAATACTGAATTCCTTGACAGAAGTCTGGAGTTGCTAACTTTGCCGCTTGGGTCGATGCCGTCATGCTCAATTTCCTCTGTAATTACAGTACTGTTGTTGAAGTGCCTTATCTAACGATTCTACAATTTCCCTAATTCCGAAATCATTACTTCTACTTCTCACAAAAATCAAATATGGCAATCTAATCTGGCAAAATTGTTACACTTCTGTAGTTTTCATAGCAAAAAAGATGAAACATCTATGATGCGCCGCCTACTATCTTCTTCAAAATATATTATGATTTTGCCTGCTTTGTCTAATGTCATGGCAGCTTTAGTCTTGATGATTTATAGTACTATACAAACTTGTATTGCTGTTGTTAATCTGCTTAAAATAAGTTTCTCTGGCAGTTTATCTAAAGATGTTATTTTTGATGCTGCTATTAGCTTTCTAGAAATTGCTGATATTGTCCTTTTAGCAACTGTTATTTTAGTCATTGGTCTTGGTTTGTATGAGCTATTTATTAGTCAGCTGAACTTACCAGGGTGGTTATTAATTCGTAATCTTGACGATCTTAAAGATAAACTTATTGGCACTGTCGTTGCTGTCATATCTATTCTGTTTCTTGGCGCAGTTGTTAATAATATTCCTAATTTGTTACCTTTTGGCGCATCAGTAGCATTGGTTATCGTTGCTTTGGCTATTTTTAGTAATTGGGTTCCTAGTTTTAAGAAAGATTCGTGAAAATAACTATGGTAAGTTATATTGACTATTTTTTACGAACTACAGAGGAGCCAGACGAAAGGTGCGGGGGTGGCGAAGAAGGTGCGGACTTCGTCGCCCTCCGTTATAGCAAGTGGCATCGAACTGGCGTGCACAGAGAAGGCAGAGATTAAAATTGGGAGAAGTGCTAATTAGGTGAACAAAATTAAATATCATATACAATATTTTTTGCTGATGGATAATAGATTATTCTTTCCAATGACAAACTTTATAGTTAGGTTTATTTTCACACGAGTACTTATTAAATGAGTGAAAATCGCTATAGCATTTTCAAATATCAGTTACTAAAATGAATGAATAGAAAAGTAACTTAAAGTGGAAATACAAGTGATTTTTCAAAACAAAACTCCTGCACTTTGGCAAACTTTGCAATTAATTTCTCAACCAACAAAGTTTTTAGAAAATTGTATAGAGCGATATGGAGAGCCATTTACTGTCAGAGTACTTGGCTTAAATTCTCCTCCAGTTGTCTTTTTCAGCGATCCACAGGCAATTAAAGAAATTTTCACTTTACCAGGTGAGAAGTTTGATTTTAAGAAAGCTACTCATGTTTTTAAGCCATTGATGGGTGATAAATCAATTATCTTACAAGAAGGTTGCAGCCATCAACGACAGAAGCAATTAATGATGCCTCCGTTTCATGGCGATCGCATGAAAACTTACGGAGAAATTATCTGTCAAATTACTACAGAAGTTATCCAAAATTGGACTCCAGGGAAAGTTATTTCACTGCAACAAGAAATGTCAAATATTACTTTGCAAATTATTTTACAGGTTGTATTTGGTATTAGTCCTGGATCTCGTTATAACAAAATCAAAGAATTACTCAGTTCTTTATTAGATGATGTGACTAAACCCTGGTACTCTAGTTTATTTTTCTTTCCACCTTTACAAAAAGATTTGGGTGCGTGGAGTCCTTGGGGACAGTTTTTACGTCGCAGACAAGAAATTGATGAGTTGATTTATAGCGAAATTTCCCAACGGCGGCAAGAGCAATTTCGGACTGATATTCTTTCACTACTCATGTCAGCACAAGATGAAGATGGGCAACAGATGACAGATGTAGAACTGCGCGATCAATTAGTTTCACTGTTGTTATTAGGATATGAAACAACAGCAGCCGCTTTATCTTGGGCTTTTTACTTGACTCATTCTGCCCCACCAGTGCTAGCGAACTTGTCATCAGAATTAGCACAAACTTCTTTGGAAAATCCTGAAAAAATTACGGCGCTTCCTTATTTAACAGCGGTTTGTCAAGAAACTTTGCGAATTTATCCTATAGGCTTAATTTGTACGCCACGCATGGTAAAAGAAACAGTACAAATTAATGGGGAAAGTTTTGGTATTGGAACAATTATCGTGCCCTGTATTTATTTAGCTCATCGTCGTCGAGAAACTTATTCACAACCCGACAAATTTCTACCAGAAAGATTTTTAAATCATCGATTTTCTCCTTATGAGTACTTGCCTTTTGGGGGAGGTATTCGTGGCTGTATAGGAGTAGCTTTTTCAATGTATGAAATGAAACTTGTACTTGCGACAATTCTCTCAAACTTTGAACTTACTCTTGCAGATTCTCATCTAGCACATCCAGTACGTCGTGGCATTACTATTGTGCCTTCTGCTAGTGGGATGAAGATGATAGTTACAGCCCAAAGGCAGTTTGCTAAAGTTCCAGTACTGTGATTTTTTCTACTAAGGTTTTATTCCGTAATATAGATTTTTGTTCCTGGGTCAGCTTATAAAGTAACGATTATAGGGCTTACTTTTCTATTTCTGCGAGGCTGAAAAACAAGCTAAGCAGTTTGATGGTTTACCGCATAAGTTCTAAATTGAGTAGCACCTGAGACAATCGCGATTATGTTAGACGACGAACCAAGAATTGAAGAACAGGCAATTAGCAAAGCCGCTGAGATTGGGCTTTCTAGTAAATTGGAGCAAGCAGAAGTCATTGAGGTTGATGTTAAAACTGATTTGTTCAAGATTGTCCAAGGGCAAGTAGATTCAGTTGCGATCGCAGGTGAAGGCGTGGTACTGCAGAAAGATATCCGCGTTCAGCAGATGGAATTGTCTACTGATAAAATTGATATCAATCCTTTTAGTGCTTTACTAGGGCAGGTCGAACTTAAGCAGCCGGTACAAGCTAATGCCCGACTTGTGATGATTCAAGAAGATCTCAACCACGCGTTAAATAGTGATTATGTTCTTAATCAAGCGCAATTTGATTTAGATGTAGATGGAGAAAACGTTAACTTGCAGATGCAGCAAATGCAACTAACGTTACCAGGTGGCAATAAAATGGTGTTTGATGGCAAAGCTGTGTTGCATGAACAGAACACTACCCGCAAACTTGTTTTTCATGCAACAGTACGTCCACGTACGCAAACTGAACCAGTGATGCTAGAAGGATTTACCTGTACTGAAGGCGATGGTATTTCTTTAGAATTTACAGTTGCTTTGATGCAGAAAGTTAAGGAACTTGTCAATTCAGCTTACATCGATTTAGACACGATGGCACTGCGTATTAGCAATATGGAAGTACAGCAAGGCAGAATTTTACTCCAAGCTCAAGCTTTTGTCCGAGAACTGCCAATGATGGAACAATAATATTACTAGCGATCGCCCGTACACTATATCATAGAAAACTACCAAGTAAGTAGGGTTAATTCTCGATAAGACTGAGACAGAAATCTGTTAATAACGCTACTTAAAAATGGCGATCGCACTCTCAGAAGCAAGTTGGGATTAACTATGGACAAATTGGCATTATCCATACCGTGCTGAGGCAACAGACGAAGGTTATAAGCTAATTAAGTTACGTAATGGTATTACTCTAACGCTACACAATCATCAATTTCACGATAATTTGACAGCTATTGGCACACAACCTCAAGCCACAAATGTTCATCGAAGACTTTTAAAGATCGCCTTGTTGATCCCGATTCTGCTTAGATCAATTAACCACCAATTTTACTTATCACGCAATGGCCACCAATATACTTTGTCTCTAGTTGCACTATAAGTTTCTTTTAACCCTTCAGCATCAATTACTTTTACAGTATCAGTTGAAGGATCGCTTGACTTTGCCGCTGCAAGTAACTTAACTTGCCGCATTCCCTTAAGTACCTGCTCGACAGTACGATGGTTAAGCTGACTAGCGCGGGCAATCACATCTATAGGCAAGTCAAACACATAAGTTCCATTAGATGGTTGATTACCCAGTTCTCGTTCTTGATACACCAGCGCTCGTAATAAAGCTGCAACTGCTTGTGGTGGATATGTGCTGCAGTTAAGTAAATGGTACTGAAATTTTTGTTGTAGTTCAAATAAGCGATCGTAGCGTTGGCGAAATACTTCGCTATCTTCGTAAAGTGCTTGCACCGCTTCTACTGGAATCTTAACAACATCTGTTGTCTTATAAGCTTCTACCAAGCTAGGAAACGCTTTACCTATCAATCCGTAGCTAAAAGGTAGACTTTGCATACCAAAGCAACTGCCAGGATAACTGACACTAATGACTCGATCTAAAGGAGTGCTGCGGATGACTACAGGTCCACCACCCATGATCGCATACAAAACATCTAGCGGTTCTCCCTTCTGAAAAGCCGTATAAATTGGACGACTAGCATATAGCTTAACTTGCTGTACTTCTTCAACAGGTAAATAGCTGGTTAACCAGGCTTCATCCAAGTCTCGAAACAGATAGTTGCTTTGAGTTAACACCTTTACGGTGTCAGATTCTGTGAAATGCCTTGCTTGTGTTGCCATGCGGAAATATAAACAGGCGACCTTTTTATTTTGACATGAAATACAAATCAATCTCAAAATAAGTTTGTACTTCATTTGTTTTGAAATTAGATTGCGTTTTTATTGAGTTATAGATATGATTGAATTTCATTAAAACTAAGTTTTAGCTCCATTATGTGAATAAAAATTCAAGGAGTCTTCTATGGTTTTTGCCCAAAGTCTTCAATGGCGATCGCCTGTATTAGAATTATTAGCAATGTTTTCTGTGGGGCGTAAGATGCAAGAATGGATTCGTTCCGAAGTCGTTGATGATGCACCAGTAGACAACGAGGAACTTCTTCCTGAAAGAAAGTACCCAGCTAATCAAGGCTTTGTTCTCTGGTTAACAGGGTTGAGTGGTTCAGGTAAAAGTTCGATTGCCAAGAAACTCGCACAAGAACTGAAAGAACGCAGTTGTTTAGTAGAAGTCCTTGATGGTGATGTTGTCAGAACCAACCTTTCTAAAGGCTTGAGTTATAGCAGAGAGGATCGCAATACTAATATTCGGCGCATCGGTTTTGTCGCTAATCTTCTCAGTCGCAATGGAGTTGCAACAATAGTAGCGGCTATCAGCCCCTACCAAGAGACACGGGAAAACCTGAGAACAACAACAACAAACTTTATCGAAGTGTTTGTGAATGCACCGCTTGAGGTGTGCGAAGCACGGGATGTTAAAGGATTATATGCAATGGCACGTGCAGGCGAAATCAGAGCTTTCACAGGCATTGACGATCCTTACGAAGCACCTCAAAATCCAGATATTACTTGTCATACATCCGAAGAAACTTTAGAAGAAAGCGTGGCAAAGATTCTTGCTGAACTAGAACAACGCGATTACATTCCACCTCAGCCACAGATAGAATTCTTTATTTAAAATTAAGTTTCAGCAAAGAAAAAAGGATCTCTACTCCCTGTTTCCCGCTTCCAGTATGGTATTCCTGATTTTGGCTAACTCAACTGCCAACATGATTAAGCTCTCTAACTCGCGAATGATTCTATATCATTTAACTTATTTCTAATATCGGGAAGGTACCCGATCGCTGGAGTTCGTGCATGGAAGCTTATGATGTTGTCATTATTGGCGCTGGACATAATGGTCTAGTATGCGCCGCGTATCTGCTAAAAGCTGGTTATAGCGTTTTATTGCTAGAGAAACGTTCGATTCCAGGTGGCGCAGCGACTACTGAAGAATCGCTACCGCAAGAAGCACCTGGTTTTAAGTTCAACTTGTGTGCGATTGACCACGAGTTTATTCACTTAGGACCAGTTGTGGAGGAACTTGAACTGGAAAAGTATGGCTTAGAGTACCTAGAGTGCGATCCTGTTGTTTTCTGTCCGCATCCAGATGGCAAATACTTTTTAGGTCACAAATCACTCGAAAAAACCTGTGCAGAGATTGCGCGTTACAGTGAGCGTGATGCTAAAAAATATGCTGAGTATACGGACTACTGGCAACGAGCGCTAGGTGCAATGATTCCTATGTTCAACGCACCACCCAAATCTGTTATTGATATTCTCGGTAACTACGATATTAAAAAAATTAGAGATTTACTCTCGGTGATTGGTGCGCCGTCTAAAACTTTAGACTTTATTCGGACAATGCTCACAAGTGCTGAGGATCTCCTCAATGAGTGGTTCGATTCGGAATTTCTTAAAGCACCACTCTCTCGATTAGCTGCTGAACTTGGTGCGCCACCTTCGCAAAAAACGATCGCTGTCGGTGCAATTATGATGGCAATGCGTCACGATCCTGGCATGGCAAGACCGCGTGGTGGAACTGGAGCACTAGTACAAGCCTTACTTAACTTAGTCAAAAGTAAAGGTGGTGTTGTGCTTTGCGATCAGCAAGTTAAGAAGATTTTAATTGATGATGGTAAAGCTGTTGGCGTTCGCGTTGCAGGTGGTAAAGAATATCGTGCCAATAAAGGTGTGATTTCTAATATTGACGCGAAGCGAGTTTTCTTGCAACTCGTGGATAATAGTGACATCGATCAAGTTGAGCCTAATTTACGCGAACGTTTAGAACGCCGGATTGTCAACAACAATGAAACAATCCTCAAAATTGACTTGGCGTTAAATGAAGCACCACGCTTTGAACGATTCGACCACAAAGATGAATATCTCATCGGTTCAGTCTTAATTGCTGATTCAGTCAGTCATGTGGAGAAAGCTCATAGTGAATGTACGTTAGGTAAAATACCTGATGACGATCCATCAATGTATCTTGTTGTTCCAACGATGCGCGATCCTTCAATGGCACCTCCTGGAAAGCATACTGCATGGATTGAGTTTTTTGCACCGTATCAAATTGCAGGTGCAGAAGGAACTGGGTTAAAGGGTACAGGGTGGACAGATGAACTGAAAAATAAAGTCGCCGATCGCGTCATTGATAAATTGGCAAACTATGCACCAAATGTCAAAAACGCCATTATTGCCCGCCAAGTAGAAAGCCCTGCGGAACTCAGCGAACGTCTCGGTGCATACAAAGGTAACTATTACCACGTTGATATGACATTAGATCAAATGGTATTTTTCCGCCCACTACCAGAAATTGCTAACTACCGCACGCCAATTGACAATTTATACCTGACTGGTGCAGGAACCCATCCTGGTGGTTCAATTTCCGGAATGCCAGGGCGCAACTGTGCGCGGATATTTCTGCAAACACAACAACCATTTGCCCAAACACTAAGAGATGCACGAGACTCAATCAAATCTACTGTCGAATCAGTATTTAAGAGTAACTAAATTCTTGATGCTGCATTTTTAGTGTCAGAGGGGCAGAGGGTAGTAGGGTAGGCGGGTAGTTGGGTAGTAGAGTAAGAGGGAATAGCAATTAAATCTCTCCCACACTCCTACACTCCCACTCTCCTATTAGTCATTCGCCCCTCATCTAATACTTACTACAGAGGTAAACAAACTACAAATTTGTTGGAATAATTACTATGATGTGACCAATTCATAACCAATGACGGCTAGGGTGCTAATTTTGGGAGGTCGAGGGCGGATTGGCAGTAGTATTGCTCAAGACATTGCCACTCATACTCAAGCAAATATTACAATTACAAGTAGGGATCTATCTGCTGCTACAGCAGTTAGTCAAAGTATTGGGTCGCAAGTAGATATTTTACTCCTCGATCTAGCTGATACCGAGGCGTTGAAGAAGGCGATCGTTGCAGCCGATCTTGTTATCCATAGTGCAGGACCTTTTCATTACCGCGATGCTAGTGTTTTAAAGACTTGTATCGAGCAAGGTGTTAACTATCTCGATGTCAGCGATCACCCGTCGTTTACTCGGAAAGCTTTAGCCTATAAGTCAGCAGCCGAAGAAGCAGGGATTACGGCAATCGTCAATACAGGCATTTTCCCAGGAATTTCTAATAGTATGGTACGTGAAGGCGTCGAGCAGTTTGACCAAGCTGAACGCATTCATCTAAGTTATCTCGTCTCAGGTTCTGGTGGTGCGGGAGTAACAGTTATGCGCACTACCTTTTTAGGTTTACAAAAGCCTTTTGATGCTTGGCTTGATGGCAAATGGCAAGAAGTAAAACCTTATAGTGATCGCGAAGCAATTGAATTTCCAGATCCTTACAGGCGATCGCACGTCTACTGGTTTAATATGCCTGAGGCATTTACGCTACCAGAAGCTTTTCCTACCGTTAAAACGGTTATTACTAAATTTGGTTCCAAACCTGATTTTTACAATCATCTTACCTGGATTGCCGCACATTGGTTTCCTAAGCCTTTGATGCAACAACGCAGTGCGATCGAATTTTTAGCTCATGTCAGCCATGCAATGACAGATGTTACTAACCGTTTTAGTGGTATTGGGGTTGTGATTCGTTCTGAGGTTAGTGGTATCAAACAAGGAAAACAAGCTAGCTACTGTTCGACTTTAATGCATGAAAACACAGCGATCGCCGCAGGTTGTGGGACTGGTAGTTTAGCTCAATTTCTCCTTGAAGGAAAGCTAAAAAAACCTGGAGTTTGGGCTGTAGAACAAGCTTTACCAACAAATTTATTTCAAGAAGCTTTGAAGCAGCGTAATCTTAAATTACATCAAGAATGGTTGTAAAACTTTAAGTCAATAATTAGCAATTTAATCTATCCCTAGACAGAAGGCAGTCATAATTTTATCAAAGTACGATGCGAGTCTACAAAACATTAGCGTTGGTATTAATATATACTTACACTAACAACCAGAGGAATTTCTATGCGTAGTCTTCTCAACTTATGCCAAGTATCTGCAAAGAAACTTTTAGCCACTGCCTTAATTGCAATTGTTATATCTTTAGCACTACTGAGTGCACCTAGTTACGCTGGTACATATGCTGAACAAAAATTAGTACCTCCAGCGGAAAGAATATTGACACCAGAAGAAAAAATAGAACGTGCCTATGATTTGGGTGAAGGGGCTGGAATGCTTGAGGAAAGCAAGCAGCGATCGCCAAATGCTAATACACTCACAAAACCTAATGAGAAAATGAATGTGAAAACTGTCACAACCCCTAAATCAGAACAAGGCTTAGTAGAAAAAGCAAAAGAACTAGTAGAAAAAGTAAAAGGTAACGAATAAGAAAGATACGCAGTTAGTGAAAGTTGTTTAAAGCTTGAAAATTGGTAGTTAGAGATTAGTTTTAGCAGAATTATTTATCAATAACTACCAAGAAAATTTTATCTCTCCAATTATTAAAGTAATTCTTTCTTACCAGGGGATGATTATTTTTTCCAATTGAGTTGACACGATAAAACCAAATCTAATGATTCATAAGTCAACTATAAAAAAATAGCTACCACCCTAGATAGAAAAATGCTTGAACCTTGGATGATTATAGGTATAATAACTTTCTTAATTGCTTTAGCTAGTCTTTTTTTTAGACCACGAGATACTCAATGGGCAAAAAATTTAAATCGACCAAAGTGGTTAGTTTTTGAACCACTAATTCCTGTCTTCTGGACAATTGTCTTTACAGGTGGAGCGCTATCGGCTGCTAATATCTGGGAAAACGAGCCTGGTACGTTGTCAACGTGGCTATTGATGGGGCTTTATTTAGTATTAGAAATTATAACTGTGGCATACATTCCTGCTACGTTGCGATCGCGAAATCTCAAAGTAGGGACAATATTAGGGGGCAGTGGAGTCATTTTAGGAATAGTCCTCACACTTATCGTTTGGAATATTTCAGGTGTAGCAGCTTTATTTCTATTACCATACCTTCTTTGGAGTCCAGTTGGTACTTACACCACT
Organism: Gloeocapsopsis sp. IPPAS B-1203; assembly: GCF_002749975.1. Taxonomy (NCBI): domain Bacteria; kingdom Bacillati; phylum Cyanobacteriota; class Cyanophyceae; order Chroococcidiopsidales; family Chroococcidiopsidaceae; genus Gloeocapsopsis; species Gloeocapsopsis sp. IPPAS B-1203. Next base: position 101,843 of record NZ_PEIG01000003.1, read on the forward strand.
TGGGAAATGATGCAGCTTAACCCAGAAGCAGTGTAATTAAAAGCTATTGATTCTTGTGAGGGTGGGCATTTCAGCTCACCCTTTTGATTTTAGTATCTGGTAGTTCCTGTACCTGTATTCACTGTGTTGGGATCGCGATAAGCTGGTTCAGCTGGTTTGCGAAATAAGTTAGCTAAGCCCAGTAAACCTAGTAAACCCAGTAAACCCCAAGAACCTCCACCTGTTCCTTCAGTTTGTGTTTCTGTAGCAGTACCAGTTGTACCGCCGTATGTAGGTTCTCCAGGAATTGTATCGCCGGTTGTTGCGTCAGTATCTGGTGTAGTTCCAGTGCCAGGGGCTGTTCCACCTGGAGTAGTACCAGGGGTAGTTGTACCTGTTGTACCACCCAAGCCTGTATCTGTACCAGGTGTTGTCGTTCCTCCGGTAGTACCACCAGGGGCAGTTGTTCCTAATCCCGAACCTGTGCCCGTACCAGGAGTTGTGCCAGTAGTACCGGTATCTTGTGCGATCGCAGGAACGCTTAAAGGCACAGCTAAACTAAAAGTAACACCTGCCAAAATAGCTTGAGTTAGATAAGAACGTTTCATAAGTCTGCTTCCCCCTGAATTGATATGTTTTCTCGACAGTAATTACCAAAGCCAGCAATAATTAATTTTTGTGTTACTCACTCAAAATCTTTGTGCTTTTCTAGACGAGAAATGTTGTGTAGCAAACACTTGTCTATATGTAATGCTTTAAGAGGCAACATTAGTGGACTTGATAGACATAAACGTGATCGCTACTTCAACTTGCATACACACCTCTTGACTTAACTACCATTTTTCTAGTTGCCATTACCCTTATAAAAGTTAACCGCTTCAATTCACAGCCACTTCTACCAGAGGATCGAGCTATTGTTAAGCAAGGTAGTATTTGCGAATACAAAAAACGAGCGCTTAAGACTGGAGTGGATTAGGTAGAGGCATTAATCTTTTTACTACGATTTTTGTATCCGTTATAGGCACTCATCAATGGTGTCGTACTAATTCCATGAAGAATGACAGACACCACAATTGTGATATAGGTAATCCAAGCAATTTGCTCTCCCAATGCGCCTTGCAATCCATGACCAAAGGCATAGGTGAGGTAATATATGGAACCAACACCACGGACACCAAACCAGCCAAACAACCAACGAGTTACCTGACGATAGCCACCGCCAATTGTACTGAGCCAAGTTCCTAGAGGACGAATAACAAACAATAAAGAACCCCCAACAATCAACGCAGCGATCGCGTGTTCTTGAATTGCAGATGCTCGTAACATTGAACCTAAAATTAAGATTGTTCCTACTTCTAGGAGTTTTTCAATGCGCTCAGTAAATTCGCGTTGAGAGAAGGGTTTATCAGGGTCATGATAACGTCGTTGGGCTACTATTCCGGCAACGAAGACTGCGAGAAATCCATAACCATTGACAACCTCAGTCAAAGAGTACGTGAGGAGAATGATACTAAGCGCAACAAAATCCTCCATCAAGTCATCAACTTTAGTATGCTTCTGGATGTTTTGGTCAATCGTAACTACGATCAAAGGAATCACAATTCCCATCACTAAACCAATAGCGACTGCCCAAATTAAATCGATAGTAACCCATTCCTGAAACCATGCTTGCCAGTTGTTGCCATCTTCAAACCAGTGAATGCCAAAACATACAAAAGGAAAGGCTAAAGCGTCATTTAAACCACCTTCGGAAGTTAACCCAAAGCGTAACTCATCGCGATCTTCAGTATGCGTTAGTTGCACTTCTGAGGCGAGTACTGGGTCAGTAGGTGCGAGAATTGCTCCTAGTAAAATTGCGGGTCCCCATTCCATGCGCAGAAACCAATGTGCGACTGCGGCGATCGCAAAGATTGATAATGGCATCAAAAAACCGATCAAGCGAATAGTGGAACGCCAAGCACCTGTATTGAGAGGACGATTCATTTTCAAGCCACAACTAAACAGTGAGACAATGACAACGAATTCGGTTAGCCGTTCTAAAAACTGTGCATCAGGGCGTAGCTGAACGATATTGAGTGCATAAGGACCTAGGAAGATACCCACTACCAGATAAATCAAGGCAAAGGAAATTGGTAAACGGGAAATCCATCCTGAACCTAGAGTGACGCACAATAATAGTAGACCTATTACAAGTAGGTCTAGGATGTAAATATCTACCATTACCTACAAATATTAATTGAGGGGTGTTATGCAAGTCTAATGCGATCGCCCTAAGCTCTCAATCAGCTTGTAGTGGTATTTACCATCTGGTAATTGGTAAATAAGTGGGTAAAAATAAACATAACTTAATGGCTGGTAACTGGTAATTGGTCAAGCAGTATCTATTACCTATTACCATTTAATTATGCCCATCTACTTAATTGAGTCTCAATTAAACTTTTTGGACAAACCGTCTTCCTAATAAACCTTGGGGTCGCACTAATAACATGATAAACAAGATACCAAAAGCAACAGCATCTTTATATGCAGAGTAATCTCCAGGAACAAACGCTTCAACTAAACCAATCAATAAACCACCCAACACCGCACCAGGAATACTCCCTAACCCCCCAAGAACAATCACTGCTAAACCTTTTAAACCGAAAGCAATTCCAAAATAAGGTCCTGCAATACTCACACTCGATGCCACTAAAGTTCCTGCAAAACCTGCGAGAAAACTGCTGATAAAGAATGTGAGAACAATAAAGCGATCGGTGTTAATTCCCAATAAACTTGCAGTTGTTGGATCTTCTGCAACTGCTTGCATTGCTTTGCCGTATTTGGTGCGGTTGATAAACAATGTCAAAATGGTCAAAATGACAACAGAGACACAGAAAATGACTACTTGTACACTACGAATTGGCACAGGCTGTTCTGCTGTTCCGAAGTTAATTGCAGAAGGGAGATTACCATATGTTCCTGCGGGAAAAGTGTAACTTTCTGCGCCGACTAAATATTGAATAACATTCACAATTACGACTGCTACACCTAAACTAGAAACAACCGTTAATAGTGGATCAGAACCTCTGCGCCGTAACGGGCGAAAAGCAATACGTTCGACTGCGACTCCTACTAAACCAGCAAGCGTACTTCCCAAAATTAAAGCGATCGCAAAAGGAAGTTGAATCGGTAAAACAGCATTAGCAAGCAAACCATTAAATCCAAATGCACCACCCATAAGTGCATACGTAAAGTATGCACCTAAAGTAAAAATTGCTCCATGCGCAAAATTAATAATACCTAAAATAGAAAATATGAGAGTATATCCTAAAGCAAAAATGGCATAAGCACTACCAATCGACAAACCGTTGAGAACTTGTTGTAAAAATAGCGTAATATTCATTTTTTGTACTTAATCTTCTAATTAAAATTTAAAATTTGAGGTAGTCATTAGTAATTTTTAATAGAAGAATTCCAACTTACTATAACCGAATATCTGCCCTAAAACATCTATGTGTTCTGTTTGTTTTTGCTTATGCATATTTTTTTATGGCAATACATTATTAATTGAATAAGTCCACGAAGGTGGACTTTGTTTAGTTAGCTGCGAATTTATTCACCAAGCTAAATAAATATGAGTTCTATATCTTATTTCAAAAAGGCAAATTGACCGCTATTACCATTATTATTCATCTTAATTTGAGCAACATAAAATTCTTTTTGTACCACCTCACCTTCAGGAGTAAAAGAAATTTCACCTAAGGGAGTTTGATAGCTTCCTGCTAATATTTGCTTATTGAGTTCTGTTCTTAGTTGTGGTAAGGATAAAGTACTAATGTCAGTTTTACTATCTAAGGCTTTGAGGGCTTCTACATAAACTTGCACAGCGGTATAAGCTTGAGCGCTAAACTGAGGTGGTTCTTTTTTGTATTGACTGCTGTAAGCATTACGAAAAGCCGCATTAATTTCACCTGGATGTTCTGGACTATAAGCTTGGGCGATTAATACGCCATCACAGTGTTCTTGACACACAGTAAACACATTTGATGTGTTCAACCCGTTACCACCAATAATTGAGCCTCGATAACCTAATTCTCGCAACTGCTTAACTAAGTTTCCACCATCTGCAGCTAGCCCAGAAATAATAACTAAGTCAGGATTTAGATTTAATGCATTAGTTGCTTGTGTTTGAAAATCTGTATCAGTTGTCTGAAACTTTTGCACAGTGACTAATTCAAGTCCTTGTTCTTTAACTGTCTGTTGAAAAACTTCAGTTTCTGATTTGCTAAAAGCATCATTTTGTGCATAAAAAACAGCAACTCGTTTAATATTAGGATTGCCCTTTAATGCTGCTTGAACTGAGTTTGGTGCAACAACCGTCACTGGTGCAGAAACTCGTGCTATGTAATCACCAATTTGAGGAATACCTTTAGCGGTATTTGATGGTCCTATAACTGGAACTTTAGCTCTTTCTGCAATTGGATCAGCACTAAATGCTTGTTGTGACAAAGTAGGTCCCACAATACCAACAACGCGATCGTTATTGATTAAAGTTTGGAAAGCATTGATTGTACCAGCTTCATCACCACCAGTATCTTGAAACACTAACTTAATAGGCGTACCGTCGATACCCCCTTGTTCGTTAAAATACTTTTCAGCAATTCTAGCCCCTGCAACTTGTTCTTGACCAAGTAAGGCAACATTACTAGTTTGCGCTACTGCAACACCAATAGGAATTGCATTAGGAGATGTTGAGGCTGTATTTGTTGCGGTATTAGTTGTATTTGTACCTGTATTAGCTCCACCACAAGCCGACAGCAATAGAGTCAAAGTAACAAATACAGAAGTACGTGCAGCAGTTTTATACATAAGTATAGTGAAAATATGGGCGATCTTAATTTGACCATGCATAGGCGATCGCGCCAAGTATTTGTTAGCTATTATTTAGTTACTATTTGTTGCTATTATGGTTCCTAATTTTTAGAAAAGTTAAAAAATAGGAAACGCGCTCTATCCTGCAATACCAACTAAAGTAATTAAGAACCAAGGCTGCTAGTCAGGGGTTTTCTCTACAGTTCACTTGCATAAACTACCGATTACTTAGCTTTTAGCGACGATTTTTAAGCAAATGACACAACTCACCAGGATCGTTGTCACTAAAAGGTAAAACTTTTTCGCCTTGTTGGATGAAGCGATCGCGACAATTATAGATCTCTACTGGTCTTGTCACACCATCCACGCTAATTGCTGCTCTATATTCCCAGTATTTTTTGGCACTGCGCTCTATACTGATAATACAAATTTGATGACCGTCATAGTTGCGACATATGGACGCCCAAGCTGGCGGTATAAACAACAAAGTCAATAGTAATAGCAACACAAAGGCTATGCTACTTTGAATGAGCAAAATTGCTTTTAGCACAATACTTAGTAAATTGACGAGTTACAGCCATTTTAAATAAATAGATTACTTACTTTGAATCTCTGCGCCAAAACTTGACCTTCAAACCATCACGAGGATGTGGTGTAGGAAGCATTACCATATCTACATTTTGTCCTGGAAGCAATTCCCAATCGTAATCGCGAACTAATAAGGCTGCAAATAGCTTCATTTCTAGCTTGGCAAACTCTCTACCAAGACATTCTCTCACTCCACCGCCAAAAGGAATATAACTCATTGATTTTTGCTTATCTTCAGATCTAGGGGGTGCAAAGCGTTCTGGATCAAAGTCTTCTGGCTGAGTGTAAATGCTACTATCTTGATGTGTTGCAGCAGGGTGATAGAAGACTTGCCAACCTTGAGGAATCAAGTAACCATTAAACTCACACGACTTGATAACTTTTCTAGGTCCACTTGCTGGAGAATAAAGGCGGAGTACTTCTTTTAAGACTTGTTCTAGATAAGTCATTTGTTTAAGCACTAATGTCAGTGGTTGGTCTAACCCTAATTGCATTTGTTCTGCACGCACAGCCTTTTTGACTTGCGGATTTTGAGCTAGTAGTAAACATAGTGCAGTTAAAGATGATGATAAAGTATCATGACCGGCAAATAGTAAAGTTAGCAGTTGTTCTTTAAGTTCCTCTAAGTTTAAACTATTTCCATTTTCGTCTCTTGCTTGTAACAGCAGTCCTAAAACATCTTGTTTTGTGGTAGATTCTTGCTGACGTTCTAAAATAATAGCTTCAATTTTTGCTAGTAATAATTTGCGACTGCGGAGGGCTTTACTAAATTTTGTCCAAGGTAAGGGAATAGGAAATGAAAGTAAGCCTTTACCCTAAGTCTCATAAAGCTTACCAAAATCATTATCTACATCAATTCCTACTAATAACTTGCAAGCAACATCTAGCGTATATTTGCGAATTTCTAGATACCAATTAAAGTTTCCTGTGCGCTCCCAAGTTTCAAGGTAATTATATGTAGTTGCTGCCATAATATCAACATATCCTGCTAAAGCTCGTGGCTGAAAAGCTTGAGCAAGAAGTTTACGCTGCTGGAGATGTTTATCTCCTGTCTGCATAATAATTGCGCCAGTTCCCATCAATAATTTTGCCTGTGGTGGCGCACTCTGAGAAACTCCATCAGCAAAGTAGCGATTTTCATTACTGAATAAAAAACGATTTGCCTCAGCACCAATCATGACGACGGTGGGACAGCCAAACACATGAGTTTTGTAAATTTGTCCGTATTGTTGCTGTCGCTGTTGTACAAAATTTGGATTGCGTAAAAAACTGAAAGTTTCACCAATAACGGGTAAACCAAAACTTCCAGGAGGTAAGGGAAGCGATCGCAAATCATCAGTAATTGTCATAAATTCCCTCTTGGAGCTTTATAGCAAGCAGGTTACTACAATTAATTCGCTAAAATACGTCTATCTAAAAGCTACAGCAATATGGTGACACTGCAACTCAAGCAAATCCGAGTTCCGCCAGGCGATCGCGTGATATTAGAGGATATTAGTTGGCAAGAGTTTGAAACAATTCTTATTGAGTTAGGAGAACATCGTGGCAGTCGAGTTGCATACAATCAGGGCTTATTAGAAATAATAGTTCCATTGCCAGAGCATGAAAAGGCTAAAGTCATCATTGGGGACTTAGTAAAAATTTTACTGGATGAACTAGATCTAGACTGGGAACCTCTCGGTTCGACAACATTTAAGCGTGAAGATATAGCTGCGGGGGTAGAACCAGATGATTGTTTTTACATTCAACACTATAAGTTAATGATCGGAAAAGAGCGGATAGATTTAAGCGTCGATCCTCCTCCTGATTTAGCAATTGAAATTGATGTTACCTCTAAAACTAAAATAACTGCCTATCAAGCATTGCAAGTACCAGAAATTTGGCGTTATGAAGATGGTGTTTTAGAAATAAATTTATTCCAAGGAGATGATTACACCAAGTCAGAGACAAGTGCAATTTTCTCAATTCCAGTTAAAGATGAAATTCCTCGATTTGTACAAATGGCAATGACAACAGGAACAACTTCTGCAGTTAAAGCATTCCGTAAGAGGGTGCGAGAATATATTGAATCATAAGTTTGTTTTAAATGCGATCGCAATATCCAAATTAAAATAGCAATAAGCACAAGTTGGGTAACTTACTATGTCACAATCAATAGCAGCAGATTTCTTTTCCCCAGAAGAACAAGCTGAGTGGATAGAAGAACCTGATATTAGCCATTTGGTGACAGAAGACGATACTCCTGTGGACAACCTGCTTGCAGAAAAACAGCAACGACTGTTGACAAGTTGTTTATATAGTTCGTGGAAACCAGGTGTTCCTTTTTTAGCTACCGCAAATGTTGGTTTGTTCTATACAGTTAATCAACCAGCCATAGTACCTGATGTCTTACTTAGCTTAGATGTAGAGGTTCCCCAAGATTGGCAACAAAAGAAGAACCGTTCTTACTTTACTTGGATAATTGGTAAGCCACCAGAAGTTGTGATTGAAATTGTCTCAAATAATGTGGGCAACGAACTGGGGAGTAAAATGAAAGACTATGCCCGTATTGGTGTGGCTTACTACGTTGTTTACGATCCTTTGCCGCAATTAGGCGATCGCTTATTACGAGTTCATGAGTTAAGAGGTACAAGTTACACTCCTTTGGAAACAACTTGGATGGAACCAGTGGGTTTGGGATTAACGCTATGGGATGGAATCTTTGAAGGAAAACAAGATACTTGGTTGCGTTGGTGCGATCGCGATGATAGTTTGATTGCCACAGGTGATGAACGTGCTGAAACTGAACGTCAACGTGCCGAAACTGAACGCCAACGTGCGGAACGCTTAGCAGAAATATTGCGTTCTCAAGGTATCGAGCCTAACGAATTGCTGAGTTAAAAATTTTACAAAGAAGGGGCGAGGAAAAGAAGAGTAAAGTTTCACCTCGTTAAATGGTTTAAAGCCCCTGAATTTATTCATGCCACTTTCATTAAAAGTTTGATTTAGTAAGTCCACGAAGGTGGACTTTGTTTGTTTAGCTGCGAATTTATTCGCTCTCTCATCCCTAGTGAATGATTACCAATTACCTAATACAAAAACCTGAGTTGGTAAACTGTATAAAATCATCCAAATAGATCGTGACTTTTGTTGTAAAGTCAAACCTTGACTCTCAAATAATATTGGTAAAGATCGAGGTTGATGTGGATGACTTCGCTATCTGAGTTAAATCAGATGAATCAGGATGACTTTGTAGCAGCGTTGGGATGGATATTTGAGGATTCTCCTTGGGTTGCAGCGAAAGCTTGGGCTAAAAAACCGTTTACTGATGTATCATCTCTACATCAAAGTATGGTAGATGTCGTTCGTGAGGCGAATGATATAGAAAAACTTGCCCTTGTTTGTGCCCATCCTGACTTAGGTGCTAAAGCTAAAATGGCTGAAGCCTCAGTAAAAGAACAAGCTGGAGTTGGTTTAGATAGACTTAATCCAGAAGAGTACGATAAGTTTAACTACCTCAATCAAGCATATAAAGAAAAATTTAACTTTCCTTTTATTGTTGCTGTCAAAAATCACACCAAAGAAAGCATTTTAGCAAGCTTTTCTCAAAGGTTAGAAAATTCAAAAGAAACAGAACTACAAACAGTTTTAGCAGAGATAGAAAAAATAGCTTTGTTTCGCTTACAGGAAGTTATTGATGATAAGTAATTAAATGGATTTACATAATATTCAGACTTACTTACGTCCCCAAAGTTTAGATACAGTTGAAAACTGGTCACAAGGATGGTCTTGGCTAGCTGGAGGAACGTGGATTTTTACTCAAGCACAGCCTGATTTAAAAGTATTAGTCGATTTAGAGAAGTTAGATTGGTCAGAAATTGAAGTAACTCAAGAGGGATTAAACATTGGTTCAACTTGTACGATGGCAAAGTTGCGTCAATGGCATTTTCCAGAAAATTGGACAAGTCTTAAAGCTTTGTTTCGCGCTGTAGACGAACTGGCTTCTTTTAAAGTTACAAATATAGCAACTGTCGGAGGAAATATCTGTTTAGCGATACCAGCAAGTACATTTGCCCCAGCAATGGTAGCACTAGACGCAAGCTATGAAATTTGGCATCCTCAAGCTGCGCCGCGTTTTGTTCCTGCGAGAGATTTTCAAACTGGGGTACAGCAAACAATTTTACAGCCAGGCGAAGTTTTACGCAGAATCTCAATTCCGCAAGAAAGTTTAGAATGGCAAATTAGTTATCAACGAGTTTGTGTCGCGACTGCGGGAATTGCAATATCAATCGTAGTTGCAGCCTATAATCCGCAAACATCACAAGTAAGATTTGGTTTAGGTGCTTGCGTACCCACACCACGAATTGTCAATTTTCTCCATATTCCTACACCAGATGAAATTGGGGAAATCCTTGACGCGCAAGTACCATTGAATAACTTTATTGAAGACTATGCCGCAAGTGCGGCTTATCGGCAACACATAACCAAAGTTTTGATGCAGCGATCGCTTTTGGAATTTTAGATTTATGCAAGAACCACTAACTTTTCAAGTTAATGGCAAAACATACACTGAAAGTTGTCCTCCAGGGACAAGCTTATTAACTTTGTTACGCGATCTTGGTTGGGTAGGCGTACATCGCGTTTGTGAATCGGGTGATTGTGGAAGTTGTACGGTATGGGTTGACGATAAACCTGTTCATAGCTGTATCTATCCAGTCATGAAGCTGGAAGGACACGATGTTACAACTATTGAAGGATTAGCAGCGGATGAACTAGCACCAATTCAGCAAGCTTTTCTCGAAAAACAAGGTTTTCAATGTGGATTCTGCACTCCAGGAATGATTATGAGTGCAGCAAAATTGCAATACACTTCACTAGCTGAACTACGTCAAGCTTTAGATGGTAATTTGTGTCGCTGTACAGGCTACGAAGCAATTCTGGAAAGTATTCTTGCAGCTAAAGAACAACGATCGCAACCTTGTATAGTTCAAAATCCTGTCGGCAAAAGTGTTCCTAAACAAGATGGACCAGCAATTGTTAAAGGTACAGCAGATTATACAGCAGATTGGTCGCCACCTGGGTTACTACATATGAAAGCGGTGCGATCGCCCCATCCCCACGCCCGTATTCGTCAGATTAATACCGAAAAAGCCCAAGCCCTTCCTGGCGTTCATGCAGTTTTTACCTATGAAGACGTTCCCCGTAAACCTTATACAACAGCAGGACACGCCGATCCAGTACCCGATCCTTTAGATCATTATCTATTAGATCATAAAGTCCGATTTATTGGCGATCGCGTTGCAGCAGTTGTTGCAGAATCGGTAGCGATCGCAATTCAAGCGTGTCAACTCATTGAAGTTGATTATGAAATTCTTCCTCATGTTATCGATCCTCTTGCAGCAATTAATGACTGCGGGATTGTGATTCATGATGAACCAGAATCATCGCAAATTTACGATGCTCAACGCAACATTGCAGCTAAAGTCATGCTGGGAACGCATGATATTGCACAAGGATTTGCTGAAGCTGATTTAATTGTTGAAAATACTTATCACTTGCCAGCAGTTCAACACGTTCATTTAGAACCTCATATTAGTACAAGTTGGCTAGAAGCAGACGGAACATTAGTAGTGCGTTCGAGTACGCAAGTTCCATTTCACACGCAAAGAGTGCTAGCACAGCTATTTAATTTACCACAAGATAAAGTTCGCGTTTTTAAAACTCAAATCGGCGGAGGATTCGGTAATAAACAAGAAATTCTCACTGAAGATTTATGTGTTTTAGCAACTTTGCATACAGGAAAGCCTGTGCAATGGGAATTTACCCGCGAAGAGGAGTTTACCGCAACAAATAGTCGTCATGCAATGCAGGTTAGAGTAAAAACCGGAGTCAAGGCTGATGGTACATTGGTTGCACAAGAAATGGAAGCGATCGCAAATACAGGGGCGTATGGTAATCACGCGCCTACGGTTGTTTTCCTGACAGGTTGCTATCCCCTAGGTTTATATCGGTGTCCGCATCAACGATTTCTGGGATTATCAGTTTACACAAATACAATGCCTGCTGGAGCGTTTCGCGGCTACGGTGCAACACAAGGAACGTTTGCGGTTGAGTCGCAAATGGACGAAATTGCCGAAAAACTGGGAATTGATCCGATAGAACTGCGTCAGAAAAATATTATTCAACCTCAAGATATCATTCGCCTCGGACGCGAAGGAGCGCATGACCATTTTCACTTGATTGGTAGTTATGGCGTACCCGAATGTTTTGCCAAAGTGACGCAAGCATTAAATTATGTTCCTGGAACGAAACCTACTGTCAATGAACATCTCCGGCGTGGTGTCGGATTTGCAGTGTCGATGCAAGGAAGTGGTTTAGCAAAAATTCATAGCGCAGGAGTGAAGTTATCGCTCACAAGTGATGGGTATGAATTAAGAACTGGGGCGATTGATGTTGGTACAGGTGCAGATACATCATTACGACAAATTGCCGCGCAGGTTTTGGGTGTTACAGTTGCAGATATTGAGCTGATTGCAGGTGATACACATCATACACCCTTCGATGCAGGTTCTTATGCATCAGCAACGACATATATCTCAGGTAAAGCCGTTAATAAAGCCGCTGTTGCTATGCGATCGCAGATCTTAGAATTTGCAGCTAAAGTTCTCGATACTCAACTAGAAAACATTACGCTTACGGCGGATAAAGCGATCGCCTCACAACAAGAAATAACACTACAAGAACTTGTCTCTCATAATCAACAACCTTTTGTTGTCGAAGTCGAACACGCTGCGAACGAATCATCTTTAACCTTTGCAGTGCAAGGCGCAGAAGTCGAAGTTGACACCGAGACAGGTAGAATCACAGTTCTGCGTTGCGTACAAGCTATTGATGTTGGTACAGCAATTAACCCAAGAATCTGTCACGGACAAGCGACAGGAGGGATTGTGATGGGTTTAGGTTATGCTTTGTCTGAGGAGTTAATCATCAATGAGTCAGGGCGAATTTTAAATCCTGCATTGCGGACATATCGCTTACCTACTGCCAAAGATACACCGCAGATGGAAATTATTTTAGTTGAACAACCAGATCCTTATGGTCCTTTTGGTGCGAAGGGCATTGGAGAAATTGGCACTAATTGTACCGCAGCTGCGATCGCCAATGCTGTCGCGCACGCAACAGGTGTGCGGTTAACGCAAATTCCGATGACGCCCGAACGAGTTTGGCAAGCCTTGAATGCTTGAATTCTATCAACAAATGGCGCAAGCCTTACAACAAGGTGCAGCAGTTCTTGCCACGGTTGTAAATGTCACAGGTTCCGTTCCGCGTGAGGTAGGGGCAAAAATGTTAGTGTGTCGCGATGGCACAATTGGAACGATTGGCGGTGGGGCTGGGGAAGCTAAAGTCATTTACCAAGCTTTACAAGTTTTGGCGACGGGTGAGAAGCAATTTGTGGAAATCGATTTATCTGGGGCGTCGCAGCGCGAAACTCAGGGAGTTTGTGGTGGTACGATGCAAGTTTGGCTGGAACGTTGGAGTGGCAATGAGGCGATTGAGTTAATAGAGCAAATTATTGAGATTTTGTCAAGTTGCGAGTATGGTGCTTTAGTGACGCCGTTTTTAGAAGACTCGCAGCCCTATTTAGATGGGGATAACGAACCACAAAAACACAAAGAAAATGAAGCTTTTAGAGAGATTTTGATGCCGTTACCAACGTTGTTGATTGTAGGTGCGGGTCATGTTGCGGTTCCTTTGGCAGCGATCGCGGCAATGATTGGGTTTCGGGTAACTGTTGTTGACGATCGCACTGAGTTTGCTTCACGCGAAAGGTTTCCCCAAGCGAATGCGGTTATTGCTCAACCCTTGACATTGGCGTTAACTTGTGCGTTAAATTCACAATATATTGCACTAGTGACGCGGGGCATCCAACACGATCTAGAAGCTTTACGGTTTCTACTGAAAACACCAGCAAAGTATATTGGGATGATTGGTTCGCGCAAGCGAGTACACCTTGTACGTCAGCAATTGCAACAAGAAGGATATCCTCCAGAGGTTTTAGCATCACTCTATGCACCCATCGGGCTAGATATCGGTGCTTTGACACCAGAAGAAATTGCAGTAAGTATTTGTGCCGAATTAATCAAAGTGCGGCGTGGTGGTACAGGTAAATCTTTATCCAATGCAGTCAATACAAACGTTCTCACTTAATTCACGAAAATCTCTCTCCAACTCTTCTTCTGTGAACTCTGCGTACGCCAGTTTGACGCCACTTGCTACAACGGGGGACACCCCCGCAACGCAGTGGCTCACGCGGAGTTCTACAACGGAGGGAACCTCCGCAACGAATCCGCTCCTCAACGGAGGACACCTCCGCACAGGACTGGCTCCTCTGTGGTTCGTTCCCTCAAAAAATCTCAAAATTGCTACATCAAACTCACTAACGCCTCAATCAAAGTTTGATTTTGTTCATCTGTCCCAACAGTAATTCGCAACTTATTTTCTAATCCAACTTGCTTGAAATATCGTACTAAAATTCCCCGCGCCTTCAGTGCTAAATACAACTGTTCAGCATTTCCTTGCGGTGGAGTTACTAAAACAAAATTTGCCTGCGAATCAAAAACCTGGAAGCCTAAATTCTTAAGTTCTACTGCGAGTTTAGTGCGCGACTTTTTCACTTTTTCGGCACAAGCATTTTTGTAAACTTGATCGCGCATAGCCGCAGTACCAACAGCAGTTGCGATCGCATCAATGTTGTAACTATCTTTGATCTTAAATAATCCCGCAAGTAACTGCGGATTAGCAATCCCAAAACCCATCCGCAACCCTGCTAGCGAATACCCCTTCGATAGTGTCCTCAGAATAATGACATTTTCAAATTCTTGCACCAGCGGTAAAGCCGAGTACTCCGCAAAGTCAGTATAAGCCTCGTCAACGACTAATATACCTGCAAGTTGTTGTGCTAATACGCGCAAATCTGCCAAAGAAACCAAATGACCTGAAGGACTATTTGGTGATGCTATAAATGTCACTGCACCCCTAGCCTCTACAAGTTCATCAATTGGTAACTGAAAATCTGCGGGATAATCAATTTCGACAACCTTTGCAGGTTGCATCGCGGCTAACGTGCGATATAACACATACGTCGGCATCGGATAAACAACTTTGCGATCGCTTCCTTCAGCACTTGCCCGTATAATGACATTCAGTAACTCATCACTACCGTTACCGACAATCACCCAATCTGCAGGTACACTCAAAGCCTCACTCACAGCACAACAGAAATCTTTCGCAAATGGATCGGGGTAGCGACGCAACCATTCACTGTCAAGATTTCGCAACACCTCCATCGCTTGCGGTGACGGTGGGTAAGGGTTTTCATTGGTGTTGAGCTTAATAATCGGCGTTCCTGGTTTAGGCTGTTCTCCAGGAATGTAACCTGTCATTGCATCAACAGCAGCACGAAAGTAACTCATAAGTGATAGCAACTTCGGTTGAATAACCAGACTATCGCTGGTAATTGGTAACTGGTAATTGGTGACTGGTAATTGGAAGAAAACTATTACCCATTACCTATTACCAAGAAGATCATTCTGCGTTCCTACTTCTGTAATCCTAGTTTCTGCACGACTGAAGAATCTGAAATATATTGATGTGCAGAATTCTTTGATAGGGAATAAGAGATAAGTTAGTGGATTAACAGTAACAATGATATTGCGGACATCGCGCTTTGCTAAAGCAATAATTTGCCGCGCGACGCGATCGCCTGACATCACTCCAATCGGATTAAGATTACTCTTAAATGGTCCCAAAATCAGTTTTCTCACAACACACGGCGCATCTAAACGGCGTAATGTCACTAAATCGCCCAAAGCACGCTTAGAAAGTTCATACAATGGACTAAAAGCTGGACTCACCTCCGCTTCAGATGTATTTACCCATACTTCTTTCAACGCAGTGTCTTCATTTGTGCGGACGGTAGTAAAAAACAATTCCATCAACCGCAAACTCGAAAAGGTATTCACCTCGTAAGACTGGGAAATTGCCTCTGGAGTTCTTTCACCGTGGACATTAATGCCATGATTCAGCACAAGGATATCTATCTTCTTGAGTAATTCTGTAAGTTCAGCCTCTTGTCCTGTTTTCCAGGTAATTGTCTTGACGGCGAAAGATTCATCGTTGAGTGTCATAGTAATCGGTTCAGAATGCGAACTAAGAGCAAAAACCTTCGCACCTGCTTGATGCAAGTGAAGTAATAAAGCTTTCCCCAACGTTCCCGATGCACCAGTAACTGCAATTTTCTTTCCTTTAAGTGAGAGTGCTGTGCCCATCAACTTATCCACCAAAGTGAAAGTACCACAATAATAAGCTTGGTCATCATCAAAATGATGTCGCCAGTGATAAGGACGATTCACAAACCATGTTGCAGGAGGCGATAGAAAACGTCCTGGTTTATGCGTGACATCAGTAACTTCTCGCGCCCATTCACTTCCGCTACCACGGGCTACACAACTAATGAGAAATCCTAATGTGTAAATTGTCCCTGCCAAAGCTGCCCATTGGTAAGTAGGTGTCCATACGAAACACACCCACCACAATGCTAGGCTGAGTGTTAACATGACAAGGCATTCAGGAAAATCATTGCGCCACTGTGCTTGACGATATATTGTTGCACTTGCAAAGGTCAAATCTCGCCGAAAAACGCGATGATGCCATACGTGTTGTCGATACAATACTGGTACGCGATGTGATATTACATGATACAAATCTCGCACGATTTCTGCCCAGAGAATCGAACCTACTCCCCAACCAATTACTGTTATCCAATACACCATAAATTTATTGCGCTAACACTCAATAATCATCTCCGCCGCATCCTTGGGCAAAAGTAGCAACTATCATTATCTTAGAGTGCAGCTAACTTTAGCTATCCAAAATTTACGCGCCAAGTGCGATCGCTTGCTCGACATTCAGTTTAATGCGTCTGGATCAATACCTAATTCCCGCAGTTTAGCTGCCAAAAGTTCGGCACGCTGTCGTTCTTGTTCAGCACGCTGTCGTTCTTGTTCAGCACGCTGTCGTTCTTGTTCGGCGCGTTGTCGTTCTTGTTCGGCTTGTTCAGCACTCCACAACAGAAGATTACCTTCAACATCCCACCAGCGCAGCCAATTGGTCGTTTGGCGCAATCGCTCGCCGTACCAAATTCCTAAAAATAACTCTAACTGCGGAATCCAATAACGTCCGTTGGCATCAGGTCTGTGTAAAACGTACTTTTCTTCTTCTAGATATCGTACCTCTAGATTTCGTTCGTAAGGGTCATAAGTAACATAAGTAGGCACTTGCAAAATTTGTTCGTAGAAATAAAGCTTGCCATAGGGTGGAGTCGAGCGTATCGACAACTCACCGCCATCTTCTTGTGAGAGGAACTCCATGACTAAAGCTACCGAATCGCCTTCAAGATGTGGTGTATAGCTGCGACGAATGACTTCTGACGGTACAGGTTGAACGTGAGCCACATAAAACCAATCAGGTGCTTTCACGACAATCTTTTTATTTACCGTAGCAACTAAACCAAAGTTCGAGCCGATGAGCATATCCGGTTGAATACGTTCTGCGGCTCCTAATGCATCAGTAAGCGCAGCAGCAAGGGGCGGTTGTTGAATGTTCTCCACAGGATCGTCAGGTAATATGAAGTCATCTGGAAGATGTTCCCAGCTGATTGTCAGTTTTTTTGTTGGCTTTTGCAGAATCATACAATGACTGAATAATGATTAATTCGTAATTTATGCCACAACAAACCTTGAATTGCTTGGCATTAATCTTGGCAGCAGGTGCATCGCATCGGATGGGTACTTGTAAAGCTGGCTTACCTTGGCGAAACGATAAAAGTTTATTGTTTTATCAAGTCGAACAATTAGCTCTTGCCAAGATTGTACCTATTGTTGTGTTGGGATTGCATAATTTCAAACAACAGCAAGTTCCTGCAGGCACTACAGTAGTGATTAACCATAATCCCAGCGCTGGAAAGGTAAGTTCGATTCTGACGGGATTAAAGCACATACCGCAATTTGATTGTTTGCTGATTTCAGCAGTCGATCAACCTAGAAGTAGTTGGATCTATCAAAAATTACTTCAAGCACACATATCTTCTTCTAGCGTGCCCATTACGGCACCTCATTATCAAGGCAAGTTAGGTCATCCATTATTGTTTTCCTCATCAGTGCGATCTCATTTAGAAAATGTGAGTGAAGCAAATTTAGGTTTACGCCAAGTTGTCCAAACATTTTCTTCGCAAATTCAGCGCGTAAACTTTGACACTCCAGAAGTTTTGCTGGATCTCAATACTCCTGAAGCCTATCAAGCTGCAAGACTAAGCTGCACCTAATTGTAATGCGTAAAGATTTGCATAAACTCCGCCTTGAGCAATTAATTCTGTATGCGTACCACCTTCAATAATTTGACCTTGTTGAATTACCAATACTTGATCTGCTTTGGTAACAGTACTGAGGCGGTGGGCAATCACAAAGCTAGTCCGTTCAGTCAATAATCGATCAATCGCATCTTGAACTAAAGCTTCGGTGCGCGTGTCAATACTGCTAGTTGCTTCATCTAAAATCAGAATTCGCGGATTAACTAAAACAGCACGAGCAATACTCATCAGTTGTCGCTGTCCTTTACTGAGGTTTGCGCCTCTCGCACCTAATAGCGTCGCGTAGCCTTGCGGCAAACTAGTAATAAACTCATGAACATTGGCAACTTGAGCAGCTGCTTCAATTTCGGCTTGAGTAGCATTAGGACGACCAAAAGCAATATTTTCAGCAACTGTGCCACTGAATAAAATATTGTCTTGCAAAACTAATCCAATTTGTCTCCGTAAGCTTGCCTGCGTGACTTTACGGATATCAATACCATCAATTTTGACAGCTCCACTCGTAACATCATAGTACCGCAGAATCAAGTTAATAATTGTACTTTTGCCTGCTCCTGTAGGACCCACTAAAGCGATCGTTTGTCCTGGTTTCGCATGAAGGTTGACTTCTTTAAGCACAAGCTGATTTGGTTTGTAACCAAAGGAAACTTGCTCGAATGTCACCTCGCCCCGAATTAGTGGCATTGCGATCGCATCGGGTGCATCTTTGAGTTGAGCCGGTTCATCAAGTAGCATAAAAATGCGCTCGACTGCGGCTAACGCTGACTGGGCTTGCGTATAAAACTGACTCAAAATCTGAATTGGGCGGAAAAATTGCTGTACGTAAAGTAAAAATGCAGTTACGGTTCCTATTGTGGCGGCTCCTGTCACTGCCAAATAACCGCCATAAGCGAGAACTCCAGCAGTTGCTAGTGTGTTGAGAAAATCAATTGATGGTAGAAACGCGGCTGTAATTGCCACTGCATCAACATTAGCATCACGGTTTGCTGCGTTGAGGGCTTTGAACTCTGCAATATTCAATCGGACGCGATTAAAGGCTTGGGCTTCGCGTACACTGCTAATATCTTCCTCAATCTTGGTAGAAAGTTCCCCAATTGTTTGTCTCGTTACGCGAAATCGTTTTCTTGCCCAGCGCGAAAATAAGCTGGTGGTAACAAGCATCAATGGAACAACTAAGTTACTGACTAAACCTAGCCGCAGGTTGATCAAGAACATGGCAATGACAATTCCTGCTAAGCTGAATAAGTTGCCCAACATCTGAGCGATCGTTTGTCCAAATGCCTGATTCACAACACTGACATCGTTGAGCAAGCGGCTCATTAAGTCCCCAGATTCACTTTGATCGAAAAAGCTAATCGGTAAACTTTGAACTTTTATAAAAATATCTTGACGTAGTTGTGCTAACAAGCGTTGTACAATCCAGCCAACACGAATGATTTGGGCGCGGATAGCTGTAATGCCGCCTACATAGACACCTACTAGTAGTACGAGCATTAAAAGTAAACCTTGTAAGTTGCCCTGGGCAATCAGATTATCAATTGACCAACCAACTAAAAAAGGACCAAGTGACTGTGAAGCCGCACCAATTGCAACTAAGCTGAGGGCAACAGGGACTTCTTTGCGGTAGGGTTGCAGATATCCTAAAAAGCGTCGCAGTGTCGGTAACTGTTGACTAGCTTTTTGCTCTGATGCAACGAGTGGACTAGGGCTTCTCATGCAAGTTTGAATTGTGAAATTATGCCGTAGCCGGAGGGCAACTTTATGAATCTTAACCTGTTAGGAGGATTCTAGAGAGCATTACAACTTTTAATCAACATATTATATTTAATGTAATATAGTGCTTCTACATAGTTACCGAGCGCTACAATCTGTTAGCTAATCGCTAATCAAAGGTAGGCTAAGGGCAATAAACAATTAGCAATCATAACCAGATGCTCATCACTTAAATAGAAACACTATAGCAATGTGTCAAAAGACAAGCTGGTATTCTTTGAGAACCAGGTGACAATTTTATCTTGAACGACAAACGTTGTATTTCTCAAGTTATAAAATCTGCCGAATCCTGATTTAATTAAAAATATCTTTGCTGAGGTTAATTAAGTCAACTCAGTTAATTGTGAGATGGCTAGCTCGTCTCAGTATGAGTAAGTAAGATATATACTTTACGTTTGATATAGTATGGTTTACCTACTAAGTGGGTGAACACAACTGTTGAGCATTAATACAGCACTCATGTGTAAAGATAACTTAGCTAAAGTTACTATTAACTCAAAAGAGCAGATTTAATGAACTATTTAGCTAGTAACTTTACTCAATTTTTACCATAGTATTTATTAAACCGATTATAAAGGAGTTATACCACTTTAAAAAATCTTTAAAACGTATGATACATCCTGATACTCAACTTGGTTTTGTGAGTCCATCAATAGGTTATGGTGTATTTGCAACTAAATTCATTCCTCAAGGAACAATTACCTGGGTATTAGACAAACTAGATCAAGAGATTGACGAATCTTATATTTTGGCAATTGATGATATTTACCGAGACCAGTTGTTGAAATATTCTTTTCGTAATGCTCAAGGCAAATATATCTTATGCTGGGATATTGCGCGGTATATAAACCATAGCTTTGATGCTAACTGTATTCTTACACCGTATGATCTTGTGATAGCTGCTAGAGATATCCATCCAGGAGAAGAGCTGACTGAGGATTATGGATTATTAAATCTAGACGAACCGTTTGATTGCTTACCTGAAACTGGTAGCGATCGCGTACAGGTAACACCCCATGATATTTTGCATTTTTATCATGAATGGGATCAAAAGGCAGTTGATGCTATAAGACTTTTTAAAAAAGTTGACCAACCACTAGCAAAATTTATCAATAGTAAATTCTTGCCTAAAGTCAACGCAGTAGCAGCAGAACAAGACCAAATGGATTCAGTTGTTTCTTGTTACTATAAACGTTCTATTATTCCATCAAGTCAGGTCAATTACTCCTAATGCAATTACTGTTGGGGAGTAGACACTGGTGTTGGGGTTGGTAGTGTTGGTACTACAACAGGTTCGGGATTCAAAAACTTTTCCCAAGCAGTAATTTGCTGCTGGGCTGCTCGATAAGCATCTGTTCCAGGAGGAATTCTGCGGGCGATCGCAATGCCACCAGGAATATCATACTGACCTCGATTCAAAGCAAGATTAAATAGCTGTTGACTCCATTGAGCGATCGCAGGATTAATATCTGCACGTAGTGGACTAGTGCGTGGCACTCGGTTTGCTAGTCGAATTGCTTGTGCTAATGCTTCTGGTGTACCTTGTAGGGCTGTTTGACGTGCTTCTTGCCAATTTTGTCTAGCACGAATTTGTCCTTGCCAGTCGTTTACTGCGGCTTGGGCTTCTCCTGAAAGCGCTCTTCCTGGGGCTATTCTTTGTGCGGTTGCGATCGCTGCTGGAAGATTACCATTTCTGGCAAGAAATCTTGCCTCATCTAGAATTGGTTGATCTTGAGTTCGCTCAATTGTATTTGTCCAAGTCCTGATTCTACTGCGGGCTTCACGATACAAAGCACGTCCACTACTGATTTGACTCGCCTCATTAATTGCGGCTTGCAAGGAAGCTATATCTCCTCCTACCGCTAAATCTTCTGCACGGTTGAGTAGTGGTCTATCCTCAATAGTCTCAACTTGTCCTCGCCAGCGGTTGATTTCTGTTCGTACTTCCGAAGCACGGGGATTGCTATCAGAAATTAATTGTGCTTCGGTAATTGCCGCTGTCAAATCCCCAATAGTTCCACCTCGGGCAAGTTGTCGAGCACGATCTAGCCGCGCTACTGCTTCAATTTCTAGTTGCCACTGGGCAATTAACTCTTGTGCCCTACTATACAGTGGTCTATCTGTAGCAATTTTCTGTGCGGTAGCGATCGCTGTTTCAATATCTGGGATTTGTCCCATCCACGCGCTCTGCTGAGCAGATGCTAAAGTTGTAAAATCTTGAGCCTCCGCACGCAAGCCTGTACTTGCTGGAATACGATTAGCAATATTGATGGCTTCATCAGCATCTCGTCTTTCTAAAGCTGCTTGCGCGAGTTCCAGCATTTGCCGTCCCAAATCAGGAATGAGATTTCGCGCTTCTTGGTAAATATAGCTATTGACTCCAATTGATTGTGCAATCTTAATGGCTTCCAATAAGTTGTCTGCACCACCTCTTTTTGCCAAGCTTTCCGCTTTTGCCAACTTGCTGGCATCTTCGCGGGCAATTTCAATTTTTTGATTGAGTTCTGTGTACTTCGTCGTTGCCCAATATTCGTTACCAATACTGAGTAAGCGTACCGTTCCCATAAATGCTTGATGCCACTCACGCGCGCGTAAGCGATCTTCGACTTCGGCATATATTGCTTCTGCTTCTGACCAAATTGACTGCCAATTGGCAATCTTACTATCTACATTTTGGTAGGCAGGTACATTTCTGGAGATTTTTTGTGCCGTAGCGATCGCTTGTTCTAATCTTCCTGCTTGAAAATCTTGCTCAGCTAGAGCCAAAATATCAAGCGACCATTGTTCTAGTAAACGATTGATTTCTGGGCGGAGTGGGTGATCGTCTGGGAGTGCTTCAACGAGGGCGATCGCTTGCAGTAAGTCTTGCACTGTCTGCTTGTTTGCTGCTACTTGTGCGCAATGTAGTCGCACTGAAGCTGAAGCTAGAGGCCAAAAAATAGCTGGACAGTTGGGTGCTGCTGGTGACTTCAATAGCATTGCCAACGCGATCATACCAACTCCACTTGTCACCAAGCCTCCTAATCCCATCCAGAAAATCCAATTTTTCGACCAGAGGAGTACCTTGCGCTTTGGATTCAATCTTTTTGGGGATTTTGGCTGCGGTGCTGAGGTGTTACCGCTCTTTTTGGCTGCGTGTCCTACTTCAGTAGAGCCAATTCCTGCAACGGGAGTTAAAGATTGGCTAGCATCTTCTGGGCTAGAAGCCTTGACAACAGACCAATCTTCTGGAATACTTCTCTCTCTCATTGCTGACACCCAAATATCTTTACCTGGCTTTGATTCTGTTTATAAGCAGCCTTGTTTGTCAACCCACTTTATTATGTATAAAGACGTGTATTTTAGCACAAAAAAGTTGGCTATTAGCATTTTTTGACCTCTGGCTCCTGCCCTTTGCTCCCTATCACTTGGCTGAAGCTTCAGACTGCAAATCTACAATCAGCTGATTCAACTGGGCACTGCTTGCCTGATAAACTGTTCCACAAAAATGACAAGTTGCTTCAGCACCATCATCTTTTTCAATCATGTCTTGAAGTTCGGCTTCGCCGAGCATTTTTAATGCTCCCAACATCCGATTAAATGTACAACCACAATGGAAGCGTACCAACTGCGTTTCTGGTAGAATCTCTAAACCCATATCTCCAAGCAATTCCTCAAAGATTTCGGGTAAAGTTTTTCCAGCCTGCAGTAGAGGAGTAAACCCTGATAAGGCTGTGACCCGAGATTCTAATGTTTGAACAAGTGTTTCGTCTGTTGCAGCTTTTGGTAAGACTTGTATCAATATTCCTCCAGCAGCTTGTACTCCCTCGCTTCCTACAAATACACCTAGAACCAATGCTGATGGAGTCTGTTCAGAAGTCACTAAGTAGTGAGAAATATCATCTCCAATTTCACCTGAAACTAGCTCTACTGTACTGGTGTAAGGATATCCATAACCAACATCACGTACAACATACAAATAGCCGTCATTACCAACAGCACCACCGACATCTAATTTACCTCGAGAATTTGGCGGTAGCTCTACACTAGGATTATCCACATAACCGCGTACAGTGCCATCCAAGCCAGCATCGACAAGAATGCCATCTAATGGACCGTTTCCCTTAATCCGAATGTTGACTCGCGATTCGGCACGCTTCATACTGGATGCTAGAAGAAGTCCTGCTGACATGGTACGACCCAAAGCTGCTGTGGCGACATATGAAAGCTGATGCCGCTGCCTTGCTTCTTCTGTGAGGCGAGTGGTGATGACACCTACCGCACGAATTCCACCCTCAGCTGCCGTGGCACGAATTAACTGATCTGCCATAACCCTTACATTTCTTTACATACGCTTTCTTTTTTATTTTAAGGCGGAGATACAACTAACGGCTTGGGAAGTTGGATACTAGGGTAGTAGGGTAGGCGGGTAAGAGGGAAAACTATCATTTCGTCTCTCCTACTCTCCCACACTCCTACTCTCTTACTCTCCCACTCGCCAACTCTACAACGCTCCCACACTCCTACTCTCTCTCACCACTTGCTTTTAAGTTCAGTCATACTAAAAATAGTATTAATAGGGCGATCGCAACGATTATCATGCTGGGTACTTTTCAACAAAGCCAACTGAGAATAGAAGTAGAAGCGTCAGCAACTGCAATTCGCGACAGTTTATTGCATCCAGAACAGCTACGAAAATGGCTGTGGTTTCAACGCTTAACAGAGGGAATGCCTGAACAGCTACATTCAGGACTTTCTTTCACAAGTTGGGCAGGACCTATTGCCATCCGCAATCAAGTTGAAATAGCAACACCTGTTTGCTTACGCTTTTTACTCAGTCAAGGCATTGATGGCTACCACGAATGGTATTGGGGGGAAGGCTGGGTGCAATCATCTTTGGCAGGAGTTTCACTTTTGCCGCTAAACTTGGCACAAACAATGAGTTTGCTCAGTCTACGTCAGTTTTTAGCAACTAAATCAGCATAGATATTTACTCTAACTTTTAACGACGACTGCTTAAGTCTGAGCTAAGCAATATCAACTGCCTTAATAGGGAACTGTGTAAAAGCCTTAGTACAGACTTATTTCTAGATATATTGTCTATTGCAAAATTCACAATTACCAGAGTGCTTTGAAGTAATTTCTCAAAGTAGAGAAAATAAATTTATACATTTATATTGTTGAATAATACTGGTATAGACTAAACTCTAATTTGTAATGGTATGCAACTTAAATGCACGAAGCAGACTTTGAAATTCAAAGTTCTTTGGAACTGCAGGTAAAATGTGACTTTTTTCTGGAAATATTGTCTGTTTTCCTCAGAGCTTTGATAAGATGATGAGTGAAATTAATATTTAAGTTGCTTAGAGCTAAGCAATAGGCTGTAGGTTCTATACAATAAACTCTTTCAATAGAAATTACTTATGTACTTTTTGTTACTAGTAGAACTGCATCAGTATTGACGTACAAAGATAACTTATTCCTAGCGTTGAAATTTTTATATATCAATTTCTTATTTAAATAAACCTACTTCTTAATTATTTAAGGTATAAAAATATACTTAATCTTATTTAGCTGTGATAAAGTCTGCATTATTATCTTCAATAGATCATAATTCGCATAAGTACTTACTTAGATATTTAAGTATAAAAACATACTAATTAGTTACATTTGGTAACAAAATTTACACAAATTACTTAACTTAATTAGAGCTTGCATTGAGTAACAAAAATCTTGATAATCTAATTACATGAAATACATAAAAAATAATTTGAAATAATTTATTAAGCAATGATGCAACCTTGGCATAAACGTAGCTTAGTTCTAATACTAGATTGAGTTCTAGCGACTTTATTTACTATTAAAAATTCGGTTAAAAGGCTTAGATTTAATGAATCAAAAAAAACAATATTTTTTGAGGCACTTAATTTACTTTAATTAAAAAAATGCTTGATAAGAGAGGAAATTCATGAAAATAGTTGTGTGTTCAAAGGAAAGTTTAAAAAGTATTTTTTTGATTCAATATGGTAGATGAATTGCTATTTACCAATTAAATATCACTAAAAGTAAATGCTTTGATGAAAAAGCAGGTTAACTTATAAAAAATAATGTTGTTAAGTAACAACTATATCTTCTTCCATTTTTTAGAAAAAAATAATTTTACTGCTTAGAAAAGTACTACATCTGTAAATATTATTAATTCAATCATCACTAATTATGGTTTGAACACCTCTGTTAGGCATCTAATTTAAAATTTTCAAAAATACTGAGATAAAATTATGATGAGGACAGAATCTAATCTAAACACAACGAACTTGACTGATGGCGATCAAATTCAAAGTAGTAGTTTTTCAAAACTATATATAGAAGAAAGCCAGTTTTTAACAATTTTTCAACGAGAGTTTTTATTAAAAAGTAGGCAAAGTAATCTACGTCCCGAATATCATCGTCGGATTGAAATCATGCTGTTAGCAGACATGGGGTACTCACAAGCAGAAATTTGCACAGCATTAGGATGTTCCCAAGAGATGGCGCGGTATTGGATTGCAATGGCAAAAGCAGGTTTAGCGCATAAGTGGAACGATCGCCCAATTGGTCGCCCTAGAGTAATTGATGCACATCATATTGCTCGCTTGCAAGAACTAGTGAGTCATAGTCCACGAGAATATGGTTATTCATTTCGGTGTTGGACAGCAGAATGGTTGAGTAAACAACTAGCAAAAGAATTTGGTGTTGAAGTCAGCGATCGCCACATTAGCCGGATATTACAAAAATTGGGACTTTCCTTAAGGCAAATTCGCGTACAGACAGAAACCAAAAGTTTTTCTCAAACTAAAGCTTCAGGTATCAAGATTAGTAATTTGCAATCTTCTGCACAAGCAAATCCACTTTGGACTTTTAACGCAGTCAAGCCAAGTAAATAACTGATTTCAGCATCATATCTGCAAATCATGGGACAAAAATTATCAGAGTTTTCCTTAGCACAGCTAAGTCAACTCTTTACCCAAATAGGGCTAACGCTTTCTGAGGCGGAAATCTTTAGCTGTTATCAGCAAGCTGAAATTATCCAACCAAATGCAGGTAAGAAATTTTGGTGTACCGCAGATGCAGATCGCGGAATTTATTTAATTATTGCAGGCAAAGCTCGACTTCTCGATAGCAGCGATAATCTGATAACTTCTTTGGAGACAGGCTCAATATTTGGTGAAGTAACGCTATTTACTTCAGAACAATTTCAACCTTATGCTGTCAGAGCATCTGTGAATTTAAAGCTTTGCTATCTCAATGATGAATGCTTGCAAACCTTAATCGCAAGTCATCCAGAAATTCGCGATCGCCTATATCAGCAAGCAGTACTCCGAGACTTACTTTTGTTGTGTCAGCAAAGTAGCTTTTTTAACAATGGTTCTGTAGATGGGTTAATGCAGATATTACCGCTGCTAAAGCAACATATCTGTAGTCATTACGTTCCTGCTCGTGTAGCAGAATCACGGTTATGGTTAATACGGCGCGGAGAACTCCTACATTCTTCAGGAGACAAGCTGACTGCAGGTGATATATATGTCCCGAAATCGTCTAAAGATAAAAACTGGCAAGCAACTGCATCAACTGAGTTGTATGTTCTCCCCAATGCACATTGGCAAACTGCAATCCAGTACGTACCACAATTAGCGAGTACCGCAGATATACCACAAGTTACTGCTGCTGTAGAACCAGAAAGCCCCTCGTTTACAGAAGCAGTTGATCGCAAAAATCAGGTCAAAATCAACCAAGCTTACTTTCCTCGTCCTACCGTAAAAGTTGGTCAATGGTGGCAGCAATTTACACGACGTTATCCCTTTTTTGCGCAACAAAGTACTGCTGATTGTGCTGCAGCTTGTTTAGTGATGATTGGGCGTTATTGGGGGAAACGCTTTAGTGTAAATCGCTTACGTGATATTGCTAATGTTGACCGTAATGGTGCATCTTTACGGGGATTAGCAGCAGCAGCAGAAAGCATTGGATTCACGACTCGACCAGTAAAAGCTAGCCTCAATAAACTAGCCGAACAAACTTTACCTGCGATCGCACATTGGGAAGGAAGACACTATGTTGTTGTCTACGAAATTACTCCCAAGCGAGTTGTGATTGCTGATCCAGCCACAGGTCAAAAAACTCTAAGTCCGGCAGCATTTAAGGCAAGTTGGACAGGTTACACATTATTATTGCAGCCTACCGCACTCCTTAACAAGACAAAAGATACAACGCAAACGTGGTGGCAATTTATTGAGTTAATCAAACCACACACTTTAGTTTTGCTAGAGGTTCTGATTGCTTCACTCCTATTGCAGCTTTTTGGGCTAATTACGCCTCTTTTAACGCAACTACTACTCGACCGAGTGGTAGTGCAACGCAGTACTCTCACTTTAACTGCTGTAGGACTAGGTTTACTGATCTTTGGTTTATTTCGAGTGGCGATGATTGGTCTGCGGCAATATTTATTAGACCACACGGCTCACAGAATTGATTTAGCGTTAATTGTTGGTTTTATTAAACATACTTTTCGCTTACCACTCAGTTTTTTTGAGTCTCGCTATGTTGGCGATATCATCTCGCGCGTTCAAGAAAATTATAAAATTCAGCAATTTCTTACAGGCGAAGCACTTTCTATATTTCTCGATCTGCTCACAGTATTTGTTTATGCAGGATTAATGTTTTGGTACAGCTGGCAAATGGCACTCCTTGTCTTAGTTGTTGTACCACCATTTTTCTTATTAGCATTAATTGCTACACCTTTCTTTCGCCGTATTTCCAAAGAGATTTTTAACTCTCTTGCTGAGCAAAATAGTTACTTAATTGAAGCGCTCACAGGTATTCGGACAATTAAATCAATGGCAGTTGAGCAGACAGTGCGTTGGCATTGGGAAGAACTTTTAAATAAGTCTGTACGAACTTCTTTTTCTGGACAAGTTATTGATAATAGCTTCTTAGTTTTTAGTTCAACAATCGAAGCACTCGCCACTACAGCATTACTTTGGTTTGGAGCGTGGCAGGTAATTCAAAATCAACTGACTATTGGGCAATTAGTTGCTTTCAATATGCTGTTGAGTAATGTTATTAATCCTTTTCAACGTTTAACAGTTTTGTGGAATCAACTACAAGAAGTGATTATTGCGGTTGAGAGAATTAATGATGTCATTGAAACTCAACCAGAAGAAGATTTTCAAAATCAGCCACGGCAATTGTTACCACCATTACAAGGCTACATCCGCTTTGAGCAAGTGACATTTCGTTACCATCCCGAAAGCGAGGTCAACACCTTAGAAAATGTTAGTTTTGAGATAAAACCAGGAGAAACTGTTGCGCTGGTTGGTCGCAGTGGCTCTGGAAAAACGACAATCTCTAAGTTAGTTTTAGGGCTTTATCCACCTACAGAAGGCAAGATTTTGATCGATGGTTATGATATTACAACCATAGCTTTGCGATCGCTCCGTCAACAGATTGGTGTTGTCGATCAAGATACTTTTCTCTTTGGCGGGACTATTTGGGAAAATATTAGCCTTGGTCATCCTGAAGCGTCTTCAGATGACGTTCGCCAAGCAGCTAAACTTGCAGGTGCCGATCAGTTTATTCAACAACTACCGATGGGTTATGAAACCCAAATTGGTGAAGGTGGTGGCATGCTATCAGGAGGACAACGCCAAAGAATCGCGATCGCCCGTGCTTTTCTTGGTAATCCTCACTTACTTGTTCTTGATGAAGCAACTAGCCATCTTGATGCCGAATCTGAGCGAATTATTCAAAACAACCTGAGTACACTTCTACAAGGACGCACAACGCTGATTATTGCTCATCGTCTTTCTACTGTGCGCCAAGCCAACAAGATTTTAGTCTTAGATCGAGGAGTATTAGTTGAAAGTGGTACGCACGAAGAATTAATGGCAAAACGCGGTCAATATTTCTATCTCAACCAGCAACAAATTACAGGAATTCCTTCTTGATTTGAAATTGAATTTTTCTATAAAAATAACTTATTTGATATTGAATTCTATTTATTATTTACAACGTAGAAAGATCGTCGATTGAATAAAATGATTACCCATTACTGTTGTGTAAAGTAAGCAATTTTAAATGAAAAAAGATGAGAGATAAATAGAACTAACTCAAAACGTGCTAACGCACCGCTACGCTAACAAAAATTAAAACTATTAATCCTTACCAATGCCTACTCAAAGTGAAAATTGGTCTTATCCCACTCAAGAATTACTCGATACCCTACCAAGAGTTTGGACGCGAGGTTTACTTTATTTCTTGTTGGTTTTTGCTATTGTTCTTTTACCTTGGGCAATGCTAGCTAGAGTTGATGAAACTGGTAGTGCTAGAGGACGACTAGAACCTAAAGGAAAAATGGTAAGACTTGATGTCCCCGTTAGTGGTACAGTAGCAGCAATTAATGTTGAAGAAGGTCAAATAGTTAAAGCTGGGCAAAGTTTATTAGTCTTAGAATCTGAGGTAATTTTAACCGAACTCCAACAAACAAGAGCAAAATTAGAAGGGCAGCAAAATCGTTTACCGCAGTTGGAACTGATAAAAAATCAACTAGCCATTAGTATCCGTACACAACGATTACAAAATCAAGCGCAAGCCTCAGCACAACTTGCACAAACTCATCAAATTCGCCAACAGCAAAGCTTTAATCAAGTAGCTGCAGAAGCCGCACAACAACTGTTGAGTAAAGATCAAGACACAGTACAACGCTATCGGCGACTCCAAAAAGAAGGCATTGTTTCTGGGGTACAAGTAGATATGGCTGAACGTACCATGATTGAAAACGAGCAGCGTTTAAAAAAAGCAGAATCAGACATCCAACAAGCTAAAGCTGAACTTGAAAAGCAACAGAGTACTTACGAAAGTAATTTACGTGCTGGTGAATTAGCAATTTTAGATAGTGAGAGGCAAATTAAGGAAATCCAAACCCAAATTATCGATTTGCAAGCCGATATTGCCCAAACAAAAAATCAAATTTCATCTTTACTGTTACGACTACAACAACACATCTTACATGCACCGATTAATGGCATCATTTTTCAATTACCTATTCAACGGGCAGGTGCTGTAGTACAAACAGGTCAAACGATCGCTCAAATTGCACCTAGTGGTACTGCCCTTGTTCTTAAAGCTGAAATGTCTAGTCAACAAAGTGGTTTTCTTCGCCCTGGATTGCCTGTCAAAATTAAATTTGATGCTTATCCTTTTCAAGATTATGGGATAGTATATGGCTTTTTAAGTTGGGTATCACCTGATTCTCAAAGTAAAGAAACAATTCAAGGTCAGGTAGATACATATAAACTAGAAATTACAATATCTCAGCCTTATATTCAAACAGCGCATAAACGTATTCCTCTAATTCCAGGTCAGACAGCAACAGCTGAAGTCATAATTAGACAGCGCCGAATTATAGACTTTATTCTCGATCCTTTCAAGAAATTACAAGTAGGTGGTTTAGAACTATAAAATAAGCCGTTTTATGCAATCTAAAACGACACTATTATGTAATGCAATCTAAAACTTAAGTTATTAATATTAAATTGAGATTACTAAATATTAAATCTATTGCTAAAATCTCACATTTTACTCTGGCTAGGCAACATGCCTAACCCAAAAAAGCTGAATAAATCTAAATTTTTAGAGTGATTTTTCTCACCTATCCATGATTACAAGATATTCTATTTAACTAAAGTTTTTATTCGATTGCAATCAACCTTTTACTCACTTTCAAGGTCTTAACCATGTTAAACGTCATTAAGATTGCTCCTAGTAACATCATTCATGAAATCAATCTTACGTGTCAACTTCCTTCAATAATTGAAGGAATTTTGAATCGAAAAATTATTGCTATCATTGCGTCAGAAAAAGGACTTACAGCTACACAAGAAGAACTACAGCAAGGAGCAGATAACTTGCGGATTATAAATCACCTTCATCATGCAGAAGATACTTGGAAATGGCTAGAAAAACATCATTTATCTGTCGATGATTTTGAAGAAATAGTTTATGCAAATGTTATTTCTGCAAAACTAGCTCAACATTTATTTGCAGATAGTGTTGAACCTTTTTTTGTTGAACATCAACTTGATTATGCTGGTGTTGTATTCTATGAAGTTATATTAAACGATCAGGATTTAGCATTAGAACTGTTTTATGCAATTACTGAAAAAGAGATCAGTTTTAGTGAAGTTGCCAGCCAGTATATAGAAGAACCTGAACTACGGCGCTGCGGTGGATATCGCGGAATTCTACATAGGAAAGATCTCAAACCAGAAATTTCTGCTGCAGTATTTGCCGCAACTCCACCACAACTTCTCAAGCCAATTGTCACCTCAAAAGGGATTCATCTGCTCTTCGTTGAGGAAATCATTCAACCTCAGTTGGACAACGATCTACGTTATCAAATTCTTTCTGATTTATTTGCTGAGTGGCTCAAGCAACAGATTGCCAATGTAGAAGTTAAAATCCAGTTAGAAAGTGCTGTGTCTGTGTAGTCATAATTGTTTTGATGTGCTTCAGCGTCTAACACTAATGATAGTTTTGTGAGTATGCGAGACCCCATAATTTTTCACACCTTTCGTTTTTACCCAAACTGATCTAGTGACCACAGAAACAACTCGCGTTTTTACTACGGTTTCTACTACTAAGTTACTTGTGGTTGGCATGAAGTCATCTGTGAGAAAACTGAACCAGCCACCTGTAATATTTTCTATTTCGCGATCGCTTAATTCATTCATAAAACTTTCAGCGTCCTGGAATAGCTCTAAACCAGTAACAGATAAATCAGAGATGTTTAAACAAGACATTTGACGCACTCCTTGTCAATGATTCAGAACGAACATAAAGTCCGGCTAACGTTGGGATTATCTAAGCAAAGTGTATCTTCGTACACTAAGATAAGACTTTTGAGAGGGTAAGAGTTGCCTTACCCTGAGTCCACAGAAGTAGACTTTGTTTGCATAGCAGCAAATTCATTGATCAAGCATTTTTGCTTGACTATTTTCCTGTATCCAGAATTCAAATAAAGTATCTAAAATTTGCTCTCTTACGGTTTCGCTGAGTTCTGGAGGAAATCTTTTTTCAACTCGGAGAATGTGATAGCCGAGTTTTGTATGAATTGGTCCGATAATTTCGCCTTCTATGGCTGTAGCGATCGCCTGCGCAATTTCTGGTAGTAATTCACTCAAAAAGCGCACCCCAGTAAAACCACCGTTTTCTTGCGACTGTTTACCCTTCGAGTGTTCCAACGCCAAAGCGCAGAAAGAAGCTTGTTCCTCGCGTAGTGCTTTTGCTAGTTTCATCGCATCAGTAACATTGAGCACGAGAATTTGGGAAAGCGCAACTCGCTGATATTCTTCTCTATTTTGAAAGTAATAACTATCAACAGCTTCTCCAAAAAGCTCCGCTTTTAACTTCTTCCCTAAGAACCTAACTTTGATTCCCTCAGACCAATCTTCGACACTGATCCGTTGGCGTGTCAACCATGCATAAGTTTCTGCAACTCCAAGTATTTTGTGTTCAGTGCGAAAAGCATCACCAGCAGCTTGCCATTCTTCATCCGATACGGTAACTTCGTACTGTTCGCAAAGCTGTAAAATTAAAGCATCGCGTTCGGTCAAATCAGCAATTTCAGCAAATTTACATGAACGCCGGAGATAAGTCACAATCTCTGCATCGGTTGCAGGAGAAATTTTTGGTAAAACTGGTTGTTCGATTACTAAATCCGACATAGCACTTACCCAATAAATTTACAAAGCTGCTGCTAGTGGTTGATACCAGCGTTCAGCAGGAACATCTTGCACATTGACTCGTTGACGATGCAAATCTCCATATAGGGCGAGATAGTCGAGTTCTGCATCTGAAAGCTTACCTTGTTGCACACTGGCGATCGCCGCATCAACTTCTTCGCGCCGAGTTAACCCTGTCAAGCAAACATCAACACAGTTTTGACTCAGCGAATAGCGATACAAATCAGGAACTGTTGGTCGCCAGCATCCTTTCGGGAGATTGACAGGGGGATCTCCAAGAAAATTGTGCATTCCAGCCGACTTAAAAGTGACGATTCCTGAACGCTGCGAGTCTTGAGGATCTAGCTGGGCAAAAACCTCTTCTTGGGCGGTACGATGCGCGACATTATGCCGTACCATGACCACATCTAACAACGAATTATTTAACCATTGACGCGCTAGATGATGATCGTGGAAAGAAGCACCAATATAACGAACCGCACCCATTTTCTTGAGGCGCTCTGAGGTACTAAAGATTCTTTCCATCGTCCGCTGACATACAGTGTTGGGACCGCGAATGTCATTAGAAGCACTCAAGCAGTTTTGCAAATCACCCGCATTATCTGCACCAATCCAACCCCAGAAAAAGATATCAATATAATCAATCCCCAAATCGACAAACTGATCGTAAAGTGAAGAGAAAATAGCATCTGGGGTTTTCACAATGTAAGATACTGTTGCCAATACTACTTGCTCGCGCACTCTAGATTTGCGTCCGCACAGTTGACGTAGCGCCCCTGCCATCGAACTGTAAAGATAGTGGTGGAGATCGCTAGAGTAAAAAAAGAAATTGATTCCCTGGTCAAACGCATAAAGCGTATCTTCGCTCGAAATCTGTCCACCACCTCCTAATCCCAGACAACTGACACTTAAGTTTGTGCGACCAAGGGGGCGATAAAAAGGTAGATCAGAATGAGAATGCTTCCTGATAGGAATCGCTTCCTCTGTAGGTGAGGTGAGATCGGTAATCTTCATAACTGCAGCGGAATATAAATGTCTTCGGAATTCGCATTAAGATAAGAACGATTTAGATCAAGCTCTAACGAGGAAAACTGGTGCAAAATTGCTACCATCCGCTTTTGTGGAGACTCATCATTGTCTTCTCTTGCTTCTAGCAAGCCACTTGCAACAATTTGGCACCGATTCATGCCAAAACTTTCTTGTTCGGCAAATTTGAGATCGGGTTCTTCGGCGATCGCGAGTCCTGGTGCAAGAAACTTAGTAAACAGTGGCACTTGGGTGCGAAAATGTGCTTGATGTTCAGCATAGACCTGCTGTAACGCCTTTCGGATAGCTGCGTAGTGACTTTTGGCAAAATACAGCACTCCTGAGTCATAGCGCTTGTAGTACGCAGGATCGTAGAGAACCTTAAATAGAAAAGGTAGGGCAATTTTATTGAGTTGATGCGTCAAGCTACTCATGACAGCAACCGCACCTTCTGGGCTGAGATTGAAATAGATCCGTGTCAGTTGCTCTTCATCGCTAGGAGAACCTGCATCACCCACCGCCATGTAGAAACCGTTTTGTACTCGATTACGAGGTAAACGAATGGCAATTTCTTCACCAACTAAAGGCACAACTTCGGGTTGCAGATGGCGATCGCTGATCCACAAAGTTAATCCACCTTTGGCGACAACAAAGTTATCATCCTCTTGTCTGACTACCAACCAACCAGAATCAAAATAGCCTTCACCGTTGTTGCTATCGTGCAATCGCTCATAAAATGCGAGGTCTACACCAAGAAAAGTATTGTTTTCGTGGTGTTGTGGTGTTTTACTATCCTCTGTCGGTGCTAGTGCTGCTTGCAAAAAGCCATTGTAATAAATGCCATAGAGAAAATTTTGTAGCTGCAAATTGAGATATTTCACCTGCAGGCTATACGGTAATCGCTCAAACCTCTCTACTGCTTCAGTAGGAAGTTGTAAGGGTTTGTAGTTTGGGTGGCGAATACAAAAGTTAGATTCGATCTGAATATTGTTAACAATATCTTGTAAGGAAGTTTGTAATCGCTCGTCTACTAGTTGATGTAGCGAATCCAACAACAGCATAATGTGCCTACAATTAATAATTAAGCGGAACGAACAAGGCGAGTCAGTTCTAATTCTTCAATGCCAAAAATAGTCCGGATTGAGGCTTCAGGACGACACAGTAAAGACTTGGCTACCTGCAGTAAGCAAATTCCTGTATTACCAAAAGATTTCTGATACTGCAGCATCGATTGAATTGCTTTGATCAAATTCAAGCCAGTAAATTGCATCACGCGTGGGAGAAAGTCAGGGCGCAGTTCAAAAATTTCTGGAAAGCGCTCGCAGTAACTACGCATCAATGCAACAAGCGAAGGCTGTAAGTCTTCCAGGGGTGTCATCGCTAAACGCAAAGCTTCTTCGATGCCAATTGATTTACTCACAACCAAGCTTGTGAGCCATACTAAAAGATAACTTGCTATCAGCGACCCTAAATCAAATGCCGGATCGCCCCAGTCAGAACGTTCCCAATCAATCAGACGAATCTGAAGATGATTTTCCCAATCTAAAGGTAAAAGAATGTTATTGAGTTTAAGGTCATTGTGTGTTAAGCAGCAAGGTTTGTATGCATGACTGAGTTGGGCGATCGCTTGTCCTAAACTGTCATAGCGTTGGTAAAGTGCAAAGAACTTTAACCCATCATCAGGAACTTGACCAAAGATCTCTGGACCAATTTTGTCTAAGCCTTCAGTTAACTGCAGTTCTCGTTCCGTTTCGCTTGCTGTATCTTGAACAAAAAATTCTTGGTACTCTTGGCAATTTAGAGTTGCACCGTGAATTGTTGCTAACGCTGAGCCAATTGCACCTGCAATATCAGGTGCAAAGTTATTTTCTTGAGCGTAAAATTCAGCTAGGTCGCGATAATTCGTTAAATAGTTGATAACAATGAGAGAATTCTCTGCATCAAAATGAATTACCTCTGGCAACCATGCACTAATGTATCCTAATTCAGAAAATCTCTGAATAAACTCGTGAATTCGCCATTCTCGCAGAAACTCATTAGCCACTTCTTGTTGTCCAGTGAAAGGTTCCTGCTTGACTAAAAGTTTACGCCCTGCTGATAAGCTAACAAGTAAGTTGAAATTTTTCGCACTTTTTCGCTCAACTTTACTGTTTGCTTCTTCCTGAGTACACAGGTCTCTACTCACTAAATAGGCAAAAACATTTGCGTTACTTAAAATAAACTCCATATTTGCAGTTTCCAAAAAAATGTAGAAATACATACTGGAAATATGCTTAAAAACTCATCCTCAGGTTAAATACTATTAATATTTGATTTTTATCTTTATTTTCTTAACTTGCGTCACAACACTAAATGTTTGTAAGGAGATACCTATACTTTCAGTATAAACTGTCAATACAGATATATCTAAATCTCCTCCTTTCTTCTTACCACCTATAATAAATAGCGTTTCTTTTTCATTCAGTTCATCTAAATAACTTTCTTTGTCTTGAAATAGCTCGTTGCCTGCAGGTTGTAATTCAGAAATTTTTATGCAAGCCATTAGTTTTCTCCAATTTTTTAAGTCTTATCTAATCTCACATACTCTTTATAATTAGAGAGTGTATTTTATTAGTCAAGTTGTTTTAGTTCTTTTAAAAGACATAAGGACTATCTTTATGTCGTAAACTTAACATCAATTAACATTTTTCTAGATAAATCTAGATAGCTTTTTTATATTTTAAGAAGTAGCTTTCAATGCTTTTTATCCTACAGAACACTCTATTATTTATGATATACAAGAATTGTTAGTAGTACAAATGAGATATTTATGTCTTAAATTAGCAGCTTATTTAATTTAACTTCACTTTGAGTAGTAGTATTTTTATCAGATAAATAATAGGTCGAAGCTAATTTGGCTCCGACCCGTATAGAGTACTCGCAATAATTATAACTAGATGTAAAGCATCCGATATCGGTTAGTTTGGCATGTTTAGCCTACCTTCTATTTCT
Organism: Gloeocapsopsis sp. IPPAS B-1203; assembly: GCF_002749975.1. Lineage (NCBI taxonomy): Bacteria > Bacillati > Cyanobacteriota > Cyanophyceae > Chroococcidiopsidales > Chroococcidiopsidaceae > Gloeocapsopsis > Gloeocapsopsis sp. IPPAS B-1203. Next base: position 139,211 of record NZ_PEIG01000003.1, read on the forward strand.
CTTACCAAAATAAATGTTACCTTTTACTTGAGACACTACAGAAACTGATTTGATTGAAATACCAACAGAAACAGTCACTTGACTAATATTGCTAATATTTAAATCGCTACCATTACCACCAGATATCATTAAAGATTCCTGATCATTTAACTCGTTGAGGAAGCTTTCAGTATCCTGAAATAGTTCAGCACCAGCAGGAGTTAATTCAAAAATTTTGATGCTAGCCATTTGATTTTCCTTGTGTTTAATAACTAGTTTTTTGTTGGTTCAGGCTTTTGTGTTGCCTGCTTTTAATCATTCAATACAAAACCTATTACGTCAATACTTTTGAGTTGATTGTCGAGACCCAAACTAAGCATTTATGTCTTACCAAAAAAACTAACATTATTTAATAAATAATAGCAGTTTAAATAGAAGCCTAGAGGTTTAAAATCATAGAGATAGTAGCAATCTCGGTTTTAAAAAAATATTGAAAATAGTAGTATAAAAAAAGCATTTTTCTTATTGTTTCTTTATGAAACAAGTTTGTGTTTTCTGTTTTTCAGACATTACTACACTATTTCTTTCCAAAAGATGAATCATCATATATTTTACTTATCTATCTTGATAATTAAATTTTAAACTATAAATTCTAAAGTTAATTTTATTCTACCGATCAGAGCCTTACGCAAGCTATATAATTAGCTACAAGGGTCAACTAGCAATTTATTGATGGAAATAAAGTTTTTGTTAGCGATAATGATTTTATATTTTTCTCTCAATAAAAAAGCTCTTGTGTAAATTGCATATATCATTCAACTAAGGTATAGCTATTCAAGTCGAGTGTAATCACCACAATCAGCAATAGTTTTATTGGTAATTTCACGAAGGTGCAAAAAATCTCTCCAGCAACGAATTAATTTACTAAGCATTTATACAGTAGGTTTACTAATATCATCTTTTGTTATGTTTAATAAATAATGGTCGTAGCTAAGATAGCTACGACCCCTATAGAGTAATCACAATAATTATGACTAGATGTAAAGCAGCCGATACCGGTTTGGCTAAAACATGACAAGCTAAATCAAAATATTCAGCTTATCTTCCTCTTCGATTATCAAACTTGACTTGAGACACAACAGAAAAAGTTTTAATTGAAATACCAACAGAAATAGTGACTTGACTAATATTGCTAATATTTACATTGCTACCGTCACCACCAGATATCATTAAAGATTCCTGGTCATTTAACTCATTAAGGAAGCTTTCAGTATCCTGAAATAGTTCAGTACCAGCAGGAGTTAATTCAAAAATTTTGATGCTAGCCATTTTGTTTTCCTGGTAATTAATAACTACTTGTTTGTTGAAATAGGCTTTTATGTTGCCTGCTTTTAAGCATTCAACATAAAAGTTGCTACGTCAATACTTTGAGAGCTGTTTATTGAGACGCAAAATAAGTATTTATGTCTCACAATTTAGGAAGCTAATAATGAGCCTCATATCAAGAAGGGATAAAAGTTTCATGAGTATGCAAGATAGATTATTTCAGGATTTACTTGAGCTGTCTGAAAAGAAGATTACAAATAAAGTTTTCAACCTTTTTATTTACTAGTTCAGTTTAAATATTGTTTGTTGGGTTTAGACATTACTATCGTATTTCTTTCCAATAAACTATGGAATAAGTTAATTAATATTATTTTAAGCTTGAATTTAAATAAACCTTTTTGGAATATATTTAAATTATGGATTAAAGTTTTGGATAAATTACATGTTTACTCTTTAGAGGATTAGTTCATAGAATTCGATTCAAGGTAGTAAATTATTATGGCAACAATTGTTGGTAGCAACGGCAGCGATATTCTCATAGGTACTGAATTTAATGACTTGATGTTGGGATTAGCTGGTGCAGATATCCTTATTGGTGATGCTGGTAACGACACAATCCGTGGTGGTGCGGGTGCAGATATTCTTTATGGTGATTTTGGTAAAGACTTATTGATTGGTGGAATAGGAAACGACATCTTGGCAGGAGGTTATGGTAGAGATACGCTAACTGGTGGGCCTGGTGCAGATCGCTTTGAATTTAGTGCTCCAAATGAAGGAATTGATGTCATTACTGACTTTGTTGTTGCTGATGATACGATAGTTGTCTCTCCACGCTATTTTGGGGGTGGGCTACAACCAGGCGCAGTTATCAGACCTCACCAGTTTCGTCGCGGTACAGCCGCTGGTGATGCGAGCGATCGCTTCATCTATGACAGAAATTCTGGAGCTTTATACTTTGATCGCGATGGTATAGGTCCCAGCAAGCAAGTCCAAATAGCAACACTGACCAATAAACCATTGCTTAGCCATGCAGACATTTTTGTCTCAAACCAATTTGGATTTATTGCTAATGAAGGCATTGTGCCAATGTAGAACAGGTTGAAGGAAATGGTTACGATTTATTACCTGACCTCTTAGCCACTACCTATTACCGAGTAAAGCCTACTGTGGCTTGACTACAAGCACCGAACAATGGGCACTCTCTACAACCTGACTACTCACCGATCCTTGAATAATTCGCTTAACACCTTGTAAACCGCGACTACCGATCGCAATCAAATCAGCATGGTAAATATTCGCAATCCGCACAATTTCTTCAGCCGGATCGCCACTAACAATTTCTACTTGACTTTCTCCTGGTAGCTGCTCTTGATAAGCTTCTATCTGTTTTTCAACGTTCCGATAAGGAACCTCTGCTGCATAGGCATGAGGTAAGTCAGCCACCATCTCTAGGTCAGATATTGGTGGCGGGATAACGTGACAAAGGATGAATTGGCTATCAGGTTGCAGTTGTAGTTCTTGTACAGTTTGAATTACATATTCTGAGAGGTCTGAACCATCAAGAGCTACCACAATTGTTTTTAACACAGGCTGATCTCCTTTGTGCTGCACTGAGGTTAAGATGGCTTATCCCCGTCTTCCATTCCCCATGTATCACCTTTAGGCTGCATTCTCAACCGTACTGATGCAGCATGAGAGGGTAATCCTTCAGCTTTGGCAAGAACTTCAATTGCACCGGCAACTTTTTGAAGGGCGATTGGAGAATACTGAATCAGGCTTGAGTGTTTTAGAAAAGTTTCTACACCCAAAGCAGACGCATAGCGAGCGGCTCCCGAAGTTGGTAGCGTATGGTTAGGTCCTGCTAAATAATCTCCCACAGCTTCCGGTGTTGAGGAACCTAAGAAAATTGCCCCTGCATGACGAATTTTCTCTACCAATTCCCAAGGTTCTGCGACCTCTAGCTCTAAGTGTTCTGGCGCAAACTCATTTGAGAGTTCAGCTGCTTGCTCTAGTGAATCTACAATCACAATTAAACCATAATGCGCGATCGCTTTTTCAGTTAAAGTTCGGCGGGGATGATTTTCTAATTGCTGCTCAACTTCAGCTTGTACTTTCTTTGCTAACTCCGCATCTGTTGTCAGCAAAATAGCTGCAGCCATAGGATCGTGCTCAGCTTGAGCTAACAAGTCAGCTGCTACATAAGTCGCATTAGCTGTTTCATCAGCAATCACCAAAACTTCTGAAGGACCTGCTAGCGAGTCAATACCTACAGTTCCATACACTAGTTTTTTTGCCAAGGTGACATATATATTACCTGGACCTGTAATGACATTAACTTTAGGAATTGTTTCTGTGCCGTATGCTAACGCAGCGATCGCCTGCGCTCCTCCTACACGATAAATTTCTTCTATACCAGCTTCTTGTGCGGCAACTAGCACTGCTGGGTGAATTGATTTTTCCCCCCCTGGTGGTGTTACCATGACTCGCCGTGGTACTCCAGCTACTTTAGCAGGCACCGCGTTCATTAACACAGTGCTTGGATATGCAGCTCTGCCACCAGGTACGTATAACCCTGCTCTGTCTACAGGCGTGTAGCGTTTGCCCAAGACAATTTCATCTTCACCAAAGTGAACCCACGATTTGGGCACTCGTTGACGGTGAAATGCTTCAATTTGACGACAAGCGAGCCTGATGGCGTCAAGCAGCTCTTTTGACACCTGCTGATAAGCCGCGTCTAGTTCTGAACCGCTAACACGTAACTCTTCTTGTTTCAGGTTTTGGTGGTCAAATTCTGCTGTATAGTGCAGTAAGGCTCGATCGCCTTGGCGCTTCACCGCTTGAAGCACCTCCCGCACCGTCGCTTCTTTATGAACCACTTGGTCATCGTGGGTGCGATCGCAGATGCGTTGTAGCTCTGCTCGTACCTCGGCTTGCTGAGTAATAATTCGCAGCATGAAGTTCGGACTTGTGGCTTTCTAAGAATTACCAAACCGAGCACAGGTTCTTTATATTGCTTTGCCCTAAAAGAGTGCAAAGTTGAGCCATACTCGTTTCTCTAGCTTAACCTGGATTTTCCGGATAATCGCAATATTGCTAAATTGAATGCTATATTAGTACATCTAGGATTTTGTCTTTATAATTTTATCGTTTTCCTGGGTTTAACTGTGGCGAATACAAAATCTGCTATCAAGCGTATCAAAATTGCAGAACGGAACCGACTGCGTAACAAAGCTTACAAATCGGCAGTCAAAACTTTAATGAAAAAATACTTGACTGCTGTAGATACTTATGCTGCTGATCCTACACCAGAAGCAAAGCAAGAAGTCCTTTCGCGGATGGCAGCAGCATACAGCAAAATTGACAAAGCTGTAAAACGCGGTGTCCTACACCCAAACAATGGAGCTAGAAAAAAATCACGTCTAGTCAAGCGACTCAAACAGCACGAGCAAGCAGAAGCAACCGGCAACTAAATCGTTAGGGATTATTAGGAAGTATGAATTTTCTTCTCTAACATCTAGCATCGTTAAAATGCAACTCATAGATTCCCACGTTCATCTCAACTTTGATGTGTTTGAACCGGACTTGCCAGCCGTACGATCGCGCTGGCAAGAAGCTGGCGTTGTTCGCTTGGTACACTCCTGCGTAGAACCAGCAGAATTTGCTAGTATTCAGTTACTAGCAACAAAAATCCCTGAACTGAGTTTTGCAGTCGGCTTACATCCGCTAGATGCAGACAAATGGTTAGCAAACACTGCTGAACAAATCGTTTCATTTGCTCGCTCAGACAATAAAGTAGTGGCAATAGGAGAGATTGGGCTGGATTTCTACAAAGCAGAGAACCAAACAAAGCAAAAAAATGTATTTGTTGCACAACTTAAGATCGCACGCGAACTTGACTTACCAGTGATTATCCATTGCCGAGACGCGGCTAACATCATGCGCGATGTCATTCATGATTTTCAGCAGCAGCACGGTCAAGTCAAAGGAGTCATGCATTGTTGGACAGGAAATGCAGAAGAAACAGAGTGGTTTCTTGATTTGGGGTTTTATGTAAGTTTCAGCGGTATAGTGACATTCAAAAATGCCAAGCAAATTCAAGAGTCGGCAAAAATGGTTTGGAGCGATCGCCTGTTAATTGAGACTGACTGCCCATTTTTATCTCCGGTTCCCAAAAGAAGTCAAAAACGCAATGAGCCTGCTTTTGTACGCTATGTAGCCGAAACACTAGCCACTCTCCGCGATGTGACTACAGAGGATATTGCCGCACTAACCACAACTAATGCATGCAAGCTCTTCGGGCTTTCAGTATAAAACTCAAGTTGAAGTCTGAACTTAGCATATCTCAGTTGTAGTTGGCGAAAGCTGTCAGAAAAACGCCATAATAATTAATGAAGCCAATATGAATTTATTTTTCAGGCAGTTGCAAATTTTTTACACTTCTCACTTAACTACCTTGGCGATCGCGAATCAAATACGAAATAAGTTAACCAAAGCAACAGACAATCTGCTACTAATGCTCTGAACCTTCAAGAGGCGAGGTCAAGTCATTATGCAAAATCAACCTCATCTACACATTAACCAATTTCTGGATTGAAAAACTATTTTTTGCTGTGGACAAAGAACCACGTCTTAATGAAAGGAGTGTCATGCGAGTAAAAGCAAAAAATGTACGCAAAACTTGATTTCTACAAATAAGCAGCAACTGTCAGGCTTAAAATATTTAAGCCTATTTATATTATCAGTGACCAGTCACTAAATGGAGATCTCAGTTGTCACAGCGATACCCACATCAGCTATTAGTCAGCAAGTTCCCTCAACTACCGTGAAGCACTGCTACCAGGCTTAAGCTTTAGACCTTTGTGTTTATTGTACAAACAAAGCAACCAAAAAGGCACAATTTCTTCTACCGCGCTTGTCCCTTAACTGTCAAATCTCACCATCAGTATATTGGCAGCGTTACCAACACTCGGCAAGTTTAACTATACAAAGTACGTACGTATAAGAAGCATGACAAACGAAACTTATATCGAACCCGCCTTCCTATTACCCGATCTAATTGAAATTCAGCGCTCCAGCTTCCGGTGGTTTTTAGAAGACGGTCTGATTGAAGAACTCAACAGTTTCTCTCCCATTACAGATTACACAGGCAAATTAGAGCTACACTTTGTTGGTCAAAACTACAAACTCAAAAGACCTAAATATGATGTAGACGAGGCAAAGCGTCGTGACAGCACCTATGCAGTACAAATGTACGTGCCTACACGATTGATCAACAAAGAAACTGGTGAAATTAAAGAGCAAGAAGTCTTTATCGGCGATCTACCTCTAATGACTGATCGCGGGACTTTCATTATCAACGGTGCAGAGCGAGTCATTGTTAATCAAATTGTTCGTTCGCCAGGAGTTTACTATAAGTCTGAAGTTGATAAAAACGGTCGTAGAACTTACTCAGCTAGCCTAATTCCTAACCGAGGAGCATGGCTTAAATTTGAAACTGATCGTAATGACTTGGTATGGGTACGCATTGACAAAACCCGCAAGCTATCTGCCCAAGTACTACTCAAGGCTCTAGGTCTATCTGATAATGAAATTTTTGATGCACTACGCCACCCAGAGTATTTTCAAAAGACAATCGAAAAAGAAGGGCAGTTCTCTGAAGAAGAAGCCTTAATGGAGTTGTACCGCAAGCTACGTCCTGGCGAACCGCCCACAGTGCTTGGCGGTCAGCAGCTGTTAGACTCGCGCTTCTTTGATCCCAAACGATATGACCTGGGGCGTGTAGGACGCTACAAACTCAACAAGAAACTTCGCTTGAGTATCCCTGAAACCACACGAGTCTTAACTTCTAACGATATCTTGGCAGCAGTTGACTATCTGATTAACTTAGAGTTTGATATCGGCAATACTGATGACATCGACCACTTAGGTAATCGCCGAGTACGCAGCGTTGGTGAATTGCTACAAAATCAGGTACGCGTTGGTTTAAATCGCTTAGAGCGGATTATTCGAGAGCGGATGACAGTATCCGATGCTGAAGCTTTAACTCCAGCATCCTTAGTAAACCCCAAACCATTAGTCGCAGCAATCAAAGAATTCTTTGGTTCTAGCCAATTGAGTCAGTTTATGGATCAGACAAATCCATTAGCAGAACTGACACACAAACGCCGCTTGAGTGCTTTAGGTCCTGGAGGATTAACCCGCGAACGTGCAGGCTTTGCTGTGCGAGATATTCATCCTTCACACTATGGGCGAATCTGCCCGATTGAAACACCAGAAGGACCAAACGCAGGTTTGATTGGTTCTTTGGCAACTCATGCTCGTGTTAATCAATATGGCTTTCTAGAAACGCCATTTCGAGCAGTAGAAAACGGGCGTGTCTTGTTTGACAAAGCTCCAGCTTACATGACAGCAGACGAAGAAGACGATTTGCGCGTCGCACCTGGAGATACTCCAATTGATGACAATGGTTATATCCTTGGTTCACAAGTCCCAGTGCGCTATCGTCAAGACTGGACAACAACAACACCAGAACAAGTAGACTACGTTGCAGTATCACCTGTACAAATCGTGTCAGTAGCAACAAGTATGATCCCTTTCCTAGAGCACGACGATGCTAACCGCGCGCTCATGGGATCAAACATGCAACGACAAGCAGTACCTTTGCTGAAACCAGAACGTCCTTTAGTAGGAACAGGGTTAGAAGCACAAGCGGCACGGGACTCTGGAATGGTCATTGTCAGCCGCACGGACGGTGAAATTTCGTATGTAGATGCTAATCGCATTCGCGTCCGTCCTGATGGCAGTAGTTCAGAAATTGAGTATCAAATCTCTAAGTATCAACGTTCTAACCAAGATACGTGTTTAAATCAAAGACCATTAGTGCAAAAAGGCGATCGCGTCGTTGCTGGTCAAGTTATTGCCGATGGTTCAGCCACCGAAGGTGGTGAGTTGGCACTTGGTCAAAATATCATGATCGCCTATATGCCGTGGGAAGGTTATAACTATGAAGACGCGATCTTAATCTCAGAACGACTCGTTCAAGAAGATATTTACACTTCAATTCACATTGAAAAGTATGAAATTGAAGCAAGACAAACAAAACTTGGACCTGAAGAAATTACCAGAGAAATTCCTAATGTCGGAGAAGACGCGCTACGACAGTTAGATGAACAAGGAATCATCCGCATGGGTGCCTGGGTAGAAGCAGGAGATATCCTTGTTGGTAAAGTGACTCCTAAAGGAGAGTCAGATCAACCTCCTGAAGAAAAGTTACTGCGCGCCATCTTCGGAGAAAAAGCGCGTGATGTCCGAGATAACTCTTTAAGAGTACCGAACGGCGAAAAGGGCCGCGTCGTTGATGTGCGTGTATTTACCCGCGAACAAGGTGATGAACTGCCACCAGGAGCAAACATGGTGGTACGCGTCTATGTAGCACAAAAACGCAAGATTCAAGTCGGCGACAAAATGGCAGGACGTCACGGTAACAAAGGTATTATTTCTCGGATTCTGCCGGTAGAAGATATGCCGTACTTGGAAGATGGAACACCTGTAGATATTGTGCTTAATCCTCTGGGAGTTCCTTCACGCATGAACGTCGGTCAAGTTTTCGAGTGCTTACTCGGTTGGGCAGGACACAACTTAGGTATGCGGTACAAGGTAACGCCATTTGACGAAATGTATGGCGAAGAGTCATCACGAACTGTCGTTCATGGCAAACTAAGTGAGGCGGGCGGCAGTGGTCAAGATTGGCTATTCGACCCAGAGACACCTGGCAAAATCAAGGTATTTGATGGTCGGACTGGAGAAGCCTTTGACCGCCCGATTACCGTAGGGATCGCTTACATACTCAAACTCGTACACCTTGTAGATGACAAGATCCACGCGCGTTCTACAGGACCATACTCCTTAGTCACGCAGCAGCCTTTAGGTGGTAAAGCCCAACAAGGTGGTCAACGCTTTGGAGAAATGGAAGTGTGGGCATTAGAAGCCTTCGGTGCAGCATATACTTTACAGGAATTGCTCACCGTTAAATCCGATGATATGCAAGGACGCAATGAGGCACTAAATTCGATTGTGAAAGGTAAAGCCATTCCTAGACCTGGTACACCCGAGTCATTCAAAGTATTGATGCGAGAACTTCAATCACTCGGGTTAGATATTGCCGTACACAAAGTCGAAACTCAAGCAGACGGAAGTACTGCTGATGCTGAAGTCGATTTGATGGCAGATACTGGTAATCGCCGTACTCCTTCACGCCCCACCTATGAATCCTTAACTCGCGAGGCACTCGAAGACGACGCTTAATTAAATGCTAGGGGTTGGAGGTGAACACCTCGCTCCCCCTACTATCTATTGCATCCTGATCCTATTCCCTTCCATTTTTCTATTCTTTATATATGAGACACGCGCAAACAACGCAGTTTGACTATGTCAAGATTGGCTTAGCTTCACCAGAACGAATTCGCCAGTGGGGAGAACGTACCCTCCCTAATGGTCAAGTGGTTGGAGAAGTTACAAAACCGGAGACAATTAACTACCGCACACTCAAACCAGAGATGGATGGGCTATTCTGCGAGCGCATCTTTGGTCCTGCGAAAGATTGGGAATGCCACTGTGGTAAATATAAGCGAGTACGGCATCGCGGTATTGTCTGCGAACGCTGTGGTGTAGAAGTCACAGAATCCCGCGTACGTCGCCATCGGATGGGATATATCAAACTTGCTGCACCTGTTGCGCATGTTTGGTATCTCAAAGGTATACCAAGCTATATCTCAATTTTGCTTGATATGCCGCTACGCGATGTTGAACAAATAGTTTACTTCAATGCTTATGTTGTTTTGTCTCCTGGTAATGCTGAGACTCTAACCTACAAGCAACTCTTAACTGAAGATCAGTGGTTGGAAATTGAAGATCAAATCTACAGTGAGGATTCTCAACTTACTGGCGTAGAAGTTGGTATCGGTGCTGAAGCTTTAGCACGGTTGCTATCTGATATCAATTTAGAGACTGAAGCAGAAAAGCTGCGCGAAGAAATAGCCAACGCTAAAGGGCAAAAACGTGCCAAGTTGATTAAACGACTGCGAGTCATTGATAACTTTGTTGCTACCGGCTCTAAACCAGAGTGGATGGTGATGATGGTTATCCCTGTGATTCCGCCAGACTTGCGCCCGATGGTACAGCTTGATGGTGGTCGTTTTGCAACTTCTGACTTAAACGATCTTTACCGTCGGGTGATTAACCGCAACAACCGCTTAGCAAGATTACAGGAAATTTTAGCTCCTGAAATTATTGTCCGCAATGAAAAACGGATGCTGCAAGAAGCGGTAGACGCATTAATTGATAATGGACGTCGCGGTCGAACTGTAGTAGGCGCAAATAACCGACCACTGAAATCCTTGTCTGACATTATTGAAGGAAAACAAGGACGTTTTCGGCAAAACTTACTAGGGAAAAGAGTAGACTACTCAGGGCGATCGGTCATTGTTGTTGGACCAAAACTTCACATCCACCAATGTGGTTTGCCTAGAGAAATGGCAATTGAGTTGTTTCAGCCCTTTGTCATTCATAGATTGATTCGTTCAGGGTTAGTTAACAATATCAAAGCAGCCAAAAAACTGATTTCCCGAGGCGATCCTAGTGTGTGGGATGTCCTTGAAGAAGTCATTGAAGGTCATCCAGTCCTACTCAACCGCGCTCCTACATTACACCGCTTAGGAATTCAAGCTTTTGAACCGATTCTGGTAGAAGGGCGCGCAATTCAACTCCATCCTCTCGTATGCCCAGCTTTTAACGCTGACTTTGACGGCGATCAAATGGCAGTTCATGTGCCATTGTCTTTAGAATCGCAAGCAGAAGCAAGACTACTGATGCTAGCTTCAAACAATATCTTGTCACCTGCAACAGGTAGACCAATTATTACTCCTAGTCAGGACATGGTTTTGGGCTGCTATTACCTCACAGCAGACAATCCCCATAGCCAAAAAGGTGCTGGACGCTTCTTTGCTTCACTTGATGATGCCATTATGGCTTACGAACAAGAACAAGTTGCGCTTCATGCAAAGGTGTGGGTAAGGTTTGATGGTGAAGTTGAATCAGCAAAGCCAGATACCGAACCTGTCAAGGTAGAAAAAGGCGATGATGGCACTGTAACAAAGCATTATCGCGAACGACGTACCCGTGAAGATGCTAATGGAAACTTGATTTCTCAGTTTATACAAACAACTCCAGGTCGCGTAATTTATAACAAAGTAATTCAGGAAGCCTTGCAGTAAAGCTGTCAGCAATTAGCCGTGAGTGTTTAGTACTGCTCGCTAATTGCTGCTAATCGCTAATAGGAATAGTAGAGAAATGGCAGAAGAAAAGGGAATGATTTTTCGCAATCGGATAGTAGATAAAGGACAGCTTAAGAATTTAATCGCATGGGCTTTCACGAATTATGGAACTGCCCGAACAGCAGCGATCGCCGACCGTTTGAAAGACTTGGGATTTCGCTATGCTACAAAAGCGGGTGTTTCCATTAGTGTTGATGACTTAATGGTTCCTCCTAGCAAGCGTGCTTTATTAGAGGCAGCTGAAGCAGAAATTCGAGCGACTGAAGAACGCTACACGCGAGGCGAAATTACTGAAGTAGAACGCTTCCAGAAAGTCATTGATACCTGGAATAGTACCAGTGAAGCTCTTAAAGATGAAGTTGTCGATCACTTCCGCGCAACCAATCCGTTGAACTCAGTATATATGATGGCATTCTCTGGAGCTAGGGGTAATATTTCTCAAGTGCGCCAGTTGGTGGGAATGCGTGGTTTGATGGCTGATCCCCAAGGTGAGATCATTGACTTACCAATTAAAACAAATTTCCGCGAAGGATTGACAGTTACTGAGTATATTATTTCTTCCTACGGAGCCAGAAAAGGGTTAGTTGATACCGCACTGAGAACAGCTGATTCAGGTTACTTAACACGTCGTTTAGTAGACGTTTCGCAAGATGTGATTATTCGGGAAATTGATTGCGGAACAACAAGAGGGATCTCACTGCGATCAATGATGGAAGGCGATCGCGTAGTTATTCCTCTTAGCTCGCGACTATTGGGCAGAATTGCAGCAATAGATATTGTGCATCCCCAAACAAAAGAAGTCTTGTTCGAGAAAAATCAGCCGATTTCTGACGAAGTAGCCAAGCACATCGAGAAAGCTGGTGTCGAAGAAGTTATTGTGCGATCGCCCTTAACGTGTGAAGCCGCTCGCTCGGTATGTCAACACTGTTACGGTTGGAGTTTAGCGCATGGCAAAATGGTTGATCTTGGCGAGGCTGTGGGAATTATTGCAGCTCAAAGTATCGGTGAACCAGGAACTCAGCTGACAATGCGAACTTTCCATACTGGAGGTGTATTTACTGGTGAAGTTGCTCGACAAGTTCGCAGTGACGTCGAAGGTACGTTACGAATCCCCAGCCGCTTACGGACTCGACCCTTCCGCACTCGTCACGGGGAAGATGCATTGATTGTTGAAGCGAATGGTACCCTAACAGTTGAAGCAAGGTCTGGCGAGAAAGTCACCGTTCCTGTAACCCAAGGTTCTACTCTGTACATTACTGACGGTCAAACGGTAAAAGTTGGAGAACTTCTTGCAGAAGTTGCAATTGGCGGTCGTAACACTAGAGCACATACAGAAAAAGCAACAAAAGATGTTGCCTCAGACTTAGCAGGCGAAGTTAAGTTTGCTGATGTTGTCCCAGAAGAAAAAACAGACCGTCAAGGTAATACGACAACCACTGCAGCAAGAGGTGGTTTGATTTGGATTTTATCTGGAGAAGTGTACAATTTACCCCCAGGAGCAGAACCGTCGGTTGTTAATGGTCAAAAGATTGAAGCAAATAGCGTTCTTGCTGAGACACGACTTAACACTGTCTATGGCGGTACTGTACGGATACCGTCAGGAAGTGTAAACAACGGCAAAGGTGGGCGAGAAATAGAAATCATTACTGCTTCGGTCGTACTAGATACTGCTAGAGTACGAGCAGAACACAGTCAAGGTCGCGATCAATATTTGGTTGAAACAAACAATAACCAAATGTTCTCGCTACTCGCTACCCCTGGAACAAAAGTACAAAATAACCAAGTTGTAGCTGAGTTGATTTCTGATGAATATCGCACTACGACTGGCGGTTTAATTAAGTATTCTGGGATAGAGCTGGCAAAGAAAGGTAAAGCTAAGCAGGGCTACGAAATTGTCCAAGGTGGAACGATTTTGTGGATTCCAGAAGAAACCCACGAGGTTAATAAAGATATCTCGCTACTGATGGTAGAAGATGCTCAGTATGTTGAAGCTGGAACTGAAGTAGTTAAAGATATCTTCTGCCAAAACAATGGTGTAGTGGAAGTTACTCAGAAAAATGACATTCTGCGCGAGCTAGTGATCAAGCCTGGTGAGTTGCTGATGGTAGACGATCCTGAAGCAGTTATGAATCGCGATGGTACATTTGGTCAACCAGGTGAGGAAATTCTGCCAGGACATACCCTCTCAGATTTACGCTATATCGAGTACGTCGAATCGCCAGAAGGACCTGCTTTGCTGCTGCGTCCAGTGACTGAATTCGCAGTACCAGATGAACCCTCAGTTCCCAGTACACAATCGAGCGCAGGAGCGGGTCGTTCAATTACTCTTAGAGCAGTGCAACGCGTTCCGTACAAAGATTCAGAGCGCGTTCGTTCTGTCGAGGGAGTAGAGTTATTACGTACTCAGTTGGTGCTAGAAATTGAGCAAATGCAGTCACCTGAACACACAGGCTCACCAATGCTCGCTGACATTGAGTTAGTTCCAGATGAGGACGATTCAAACGTTCAGCGCTTGCAGTTAGTGATTCTTGAATCATTAGTGATTCGTCGTGACATTGCTGCTGATGCAACCCAAGGGAGTACTCAAACAAGGCTTCTTGTCGAAGACGGACAAACTATTGAAGCCGGTGCTGTTGTGGCTCGCACAGAAATCCAGGGCAAAGAAGCAGGGGAAATTCGCGGTATTCGTGAGGGGGCAGAGGCAATTCGCCGGATCTTAGTAGTCAGAACGACAGATCAATTCACCGTTACAACTAAAGAGAAACCTCACGTCAAAACAGGTGACTTACTAATTGCTGGTCGTGAAATCGCTCCAGGAGTTGTGATTGAGGAATCCGGTCAAGTCCTGGAAATTAGATCTCAAACCGCAAGGCAAGAAGACGCAGCAAACACAGCTCTAGCTAGTAACAATTATGAAATTGTTCTACGAATTGCTCGTCCTTATCGCGTTTCACCAGGAGCTGTCTTACAAGTTGAAGATGGCGGTTTAGTTCAACGCGGTGACAACTTAGTATTACTTGTGTTCGAGCGAGCCAAGACTGGAGATATTATTCAAGGTTTACCGCGAATTGAAGAACTGTTGGAAGCTCGTAAACCTAAGGAAGCTTGTGTTCTTGCTCGTAGACCAGGAACTGTTGAAGTTGGCAGGTTAGAAGATGAAGCAGTTGCAATTAGAGTTGTTGAAGACTCTGGCGCAGTCATTGAATATCCTATTGGACCTGGTCAGAATGCCGTAGTACCAGATGGAGCAACAGTAGAAGTTGGAATGCCGCTGACAGAAGGACCTGCCAATCCTCACGAAATCTTGGAAATTTTCTTTGAGTATGGTACGCAAAATGGTGCTTATGCTGATGCTTTAGAAGCATTGCAGCAAGTACAAACTTTCTTGGTGAATGAAGTCCAAACAGTGTACCAATCTCAAGGAATTGATATTGCTGACAAGCACATTGAAGTTATTGTGCGGCAAATGACTTCTAAGGTACGTGTTGATGATGGTGGCGACACCACAATGCTACCTGGTGAATTGGTCGAGCTGCGGCAAATTGAGCAGGTCAACGAAGCAATGAGTATTACTGGAGGTGCTAGAGCGCAGTATACACCAATGCTACTCGGTATCACTAAGGCATCACTCAATACAGATAGCTTTATTTCAGCAGCTTCTTTCCAAGAAACTACAAGAGTCCTAACCGAAGCCGCAATTGAAGGTAAATCAGACTGGCTACGCGGCTTGAAAGAAAACGTCATTATTGGGCGCTTGATTCCTGCTGGAACTGGCTTTAATGCCTATGAGGAACTTGCAAGTCCGATGAGCGAAGATCTCTCGCTTGACTCGGGAAGTGTCTTTGATGATGGAGAAGATTCACTCGATGTCGTACTCGATGACCGTACAGCTCGCGCTTACAATTTAGACGGTGGTTTAGGAGATAATTTTAGCTTTGATCGTAATTCCTTCATTCAAGATGATGAAGACTTGATGATCAGTGATGAGGTCGAGGACTTTGCAGTTGATGAAGATGAAGATGATGATTACGACGAAGATGAAGATGAAGACGGTGATGATGACGAGCTCTAACTTGTTGAGCTAATCTTGAGCTGAAATAGGAAAGAGAAAGACCCTCTATGCCACTTTGGTTTAGAGGGTTTACTTTAACAGGTGGGATATGTGCAAAATTTAGCAACTGAGGATAGATATAGCAGAGGTAGCTCTTCGCAAATCTTCGGTTCAGAGAGCATGTTTAAAAGTTAGTTAAAGCGATGATTCTGGGTTCCTCAATAATGCTCTTATTATATTTACTATTGCTGTATTTGCCGCATCTGATAGTTTTGACCTGGCTTTGTAGCACAACAACCAAATCGCACTTGATTATGTTCGAGGTTTCTTCTCTACATCTTAAGGAGTCAGTAAGTACTTTGTCCCTGGTTGCTTAAATGTTGGCTTCCAAATATTATCAATTGTTGCTTCATGTATTTGAAAGCTAAGCTTACTTGCCAATTTGAGATATGGCTGGTTGTTTTATTGCTGGTATGGAAACTAAAATAAAACCCTGTTTTCCAATTACATTGCAGCTGTATTGTCACTTTTAACCCCTGAGAATGTAAAGTTGGAACATTAGAATTTTGTCAGTTATGGTTGGGATTGTTGTAGAGAGCGATCGCTTTACTCGCTATAGTATGGGTAGAGGTAATTAGTGAGTGAAGGAAATACCTTCTAATAGCCGACTCAATAGATTATGTTTAGGTACATTTACACTTTGCCAGTCATCTTGTAAAATTCCGCCTGTATCATCACTGTTAGGATTCCAACTCCAGTAGGTAAAGCTCAGATTATGCTTTTGAATGTAATTGATAAATTGCTGCTGCCAAATACCTTCTTTAGATATCGTATCTACATAACGACCGCCAAATTCTCCAACTAGAACAGGGGCGATATTTTGACCAGCAATGTAGTGAAATCCAATCTCCCAACGGTGATAGAGATTGTAAGGAAAAGTTCGTTCAGCAAACCAAGGCTGATTGTAGACTCCAGGACCATATTCGTGCGGAGAATAAATTAACTTATCAGAGTGAGATAAACGTACTGGATATCGTCTGACCCCTTCAAGATTACCTCCTTGCCAATGTCCTGATAATCTTTGTCCTGGAACATTATTTTCTACTCCTTCCACAATAATTAACCAATGAGGATTCAACGCAAGAATTGCATTTCCTGCTCGTTCTGCAGCAAGTCGCCAATCAGTTGCTAAGTCGTTAGTTCCCCAACTCGCACGACCGTGGGGTTCATTTTTTAAATCTGCTCCAATCACATTGTCTTGATTTTGGTAACGAATCGCTAACATTAGCCATGTATCAATCCAGTCTTGTTCTGTAAACCCATCTCCGTACCACAACTCAGGAATACGTTTGTCATTTAATCGATGACTATCTAACACAATAAGCAAGCCTTGATGCTGAGCTTCTTGAATGATATAGTCCATGACTTCTAAGGGAGTTTTTCCCTGCAGTTCTTGATTTGCACCAAGTTTGTAGTCAATTCCGCTGACTTCTAAAGATCTCAGTGATTGTACGGAATAAGGTAGCCGGATGGTGTTATATCCTAAACTCTTGATTTGTGCTAACATTTCCCGATAATCTCGACGCCATAAACCGTGAGGAGCATGTAACTCTGTCTCCATACCAAACCAGTTAACGCCTCTGAGCAAAACTTGATTTCCTTTAGCATCAACTATTTTTGCTCCTTGAGTAGATAAGGGAAATTGAATAGTTGTAGTGGCATAGGTTGTAGTGTTGATTCCTTTCAATAACCAAGGCGTCACCAATACTATTGTCACTGCTAATGTAAATAAGCAGAGCATCTGTAAAATCACGGTCTTATTTCGTCGTTGAGAGCACTTTCTCTCTGGTAGAAGCGGTGATGTTTTCTGTATCTGGTAAGAACAAATGTTTAAAAGTAGCATTTGAACTAAAATCCTCAGTACAAACACTGCCATAGACGCAATACGCGTCCCATAGGAGAAAAAAATAACCATATTTGTATGCCGTTAAAGTGTGCAGTTTAAATCACACAGTTATATGAGAGTTTTCTATAAATACGTATCTTCTAGAATCTATTTATTAGCAGGCTGGCTGCTCATATTGAGCATGATACGTATCAGTATTAAGAAGTGCCTTCACTTATTGGGGCGATCGCCTATTCACTCTATTTTTATCACAGTCTAAATTACCGCAAAATCAGTATTTGTAAGAATTTAGTAGAAGAAGCACTGCCAATTTTACTGAAAAACCTTACAACAAATTTAAGTATTTACACGCAACTTTATATTTTCTATATAGACAATTACGATCTCAAAGTTAAACTAAGTACAGACAACGAGTTAATTACATTCCAGAAATAAAAGCAAATTGTGGCAATGACTTGTTACTAAATATTAATAATTACCTCTACAAAACTAAAGTACACCTTTAGCTTTGGTTTAGAAAAAGCTTCTGATTGACATATTTCCTCATAAAAAAACTCACAAGTATAAATTATGACTACATCTATCTTCAAAAAATTTGTTCTACCACCTGTACTTCTTTCTACTGGAATCTTTGCAACATTAACTTTACCTTTAGCTTTACTTGGCTCTAAGCCTGTAGCAATTCAACTCCAAGAAGAACCAGTGTTTCATGGTAAACTAAGGGATATTTCTACTCCTTATCTTGGCTTAGCAAGCTTACTAAGTTTGGGAACAGGAGTTGCTAGTGTTGCAGTTGCAGGATGGCAACAGTCTTCTCGTAAATCAGCACAAGTAGAGCAGCAGCTATCTGGTTTACAACAACGTTTGCAAGAAAAAGAAGAGCAATTGGAACAACTTAAACTTTCTGAATCTCGTTTAGCAACTGTTGGATTAAATTCATTCTTAGAAGGCGAAGTATCTACTACAGCCTCGGATCCTGCTACAACTGCAATGCAGCCTGTTGTTATCACTACACCTGTACAAGCTATTGAGCCTTTAGTTGTAATTGCAGAGCACAAAGCAGAGCCTATCTTAACAGTTCAAGCAGCTACATCACAGTTTTCTTTAGCGCAAAACTATATATCGTATACACAAGCTATTCCTACTCAAAAACCGCAAAATTTGAGAGATTTTCAGCAAGAACCTGCGCTAGATCCACCTTCAGTAGAAGAACTGCAAGATCAATTACAACAAATCATGGTTCAGATGGAGAACTTACACAAAACATTACAAATAAATACTTCGGTAAAATCAGAGCAAGAAGCATTAGCTAGTGCTTCTCTGCTTGTTTCTCACTCATAAAAACATATGTGTAGAACGTAGCCGTCAACAAAGTAAAAACTAAAAGCAAAATACTGTTAACGTCTACGTTACGAATTATAAATTCAGGTCTATTATCTTCACTTGAATGACTGTCCTAAGTAAGTGAGTAACAATAAACGTGATCTAAGGGCTGTTCTATGTCTAATGGGTAGTGGAGCTATTAAGCAGCACATAGCATCTGATTAATAACTACACCCACTTACTTGATTAGAAACGCAGTAGTGATTAACGTAAGAATTCAGCCAGAGAAAGTGGAGCATTAGTTTGGTTTGTCTTAATTGGTTTTGGACGAGTTGCGGTGGTATTAGAAGTATTCAAATCAAGATCTGAACGGTTTCCCCAACCTCCGTTTGTTTCTTCTGGTAGAACTTTAGGAGGAGCTGTTTTTCCAGAAGCTAGGGTAACAGGCAATGTTTGACTAGCTTGCACATACTCTTCACCATCAGCACTAAATCGAACTAATCTTCCTTGTAATTCTGGGATTGTTTGCTGTTCAGTTAGTAACTGAGCTGAAGGTTCATAGGTAGCAATAAAAGTTACAGATGTGGCTGGTTGTAGTGAGTTTTGCAGTGCTGCTTCTGTTTGCCAAGCTTCTTGATAACTTCCATCTGTAGAAACTTGCCAAAAATTAAGTGTAGTTTGCCATTTTCCTGCCGATACTGGCACAATTTGCCTAGCCAAGATAGAGTACGTATTATGCTGAGAAGTAAGCGATCGCTCGTGTGCTGGACTGAGATAACGTAACGCTGTTATTGCAATTCGACTATCATCAGGTAAATTTGTACTGCCGGCGATATTGTAGACTCCTTGACGACTTGCTGCTTTAATCTCGTTAATTTTGAGTTCTACACCTTGTTGAGGTGGAGGCGAGCAGCTAATGCACAGCAATGACAGTAAACTACAAGCCGTAACCTGAGAAAATTTAATCTTTTGTAGAGCAAACTGATATAAATGGGTAAGCATAGAGCGATCGCAATAAATAAGCATTAAATTTTAAGTATTTTGGTTATAAAGTTGCAAAATCGAACAAAAATCATTAGACACCAGTAAGCAAAAAAGCTTGTTCCTTAAGATTCATAAAGCTACTGCTCTAGGATAATCTTGGTTTTTGAGTTCAACAAGAGACTTTTACAAAGAATTCTTGAAAAATTTAACTGCGCCAATTTTGTAGTTTTATTTACACTTATTAGGCTACTCACCCCACAGAATTTACGGCTACTCACTGGAAGTTAAAACCTTTTTCACAAGAATATTAAGTTACTAGATCTCGTCGATCGGAATAAGGTTTGTTAAAGTGGCGTCAGTCTGCCTATGAAGAATTAATTAGCCAAGCAACCAGGGTGTGATGAGCCAAACCGTACCTGATTGTCCTATATCCATATTTTTGAATCAATTTAAGCTATTTAGCTTACTTGGTGTGAGTGCGATCGCTGTTTGCCTGCTTGAAGTTGGTATTAATCAACCTGCTCAAGCAAACTCTGAACAGCATCAACACATTGACTCTCAATTAATAGCGCAACTTCCGAGCTTGCCAAATCAAAATACAACTCCACCAAATTTTAATCATATTCAAAGTCCACAAGTAGCTCCAGGAATACTTCCCAACTACAATCAGTATTTGGCAGTTCCTAGTGGTATTCCTTATGGATCTCCCCCGCCAGCAGTAGCTCCTGCGAGAACGTGGCAAGAAGAACTTACCCAGAGAAGCAATTACCCAAACCAAGGGATGGTATCACCTTCCCTACCACCAATGGCACCACCACAACCTAATATGCTTGGTAGTGGAAGCGTTGCACCTGGAGTGATGACTCCTTACGGTGTTGTACAACCCTATTATGTGCCGCAAGCTCCAGCCAATATTTACCCTGGAGCGATCGCATCACCTTATCCTTACGGTGTCGTTGGATCTCCAACGTACGTTCAACCACCAGTAACACCACTGCCAGTTCCTGCAAACCCTGGAATTCCTCAGCCAAATTCTTCAAACAGCGATGTGCTACCGCCAGCACCAGGGATTCCTGTCAATGGAATGATGGTTCCTTATAGTGTTCCAGTTCCCCAGTCTTACTTACCACCCATGCCACAACCTAACGCACTCGGCATGATGATGGTTCCTTATGGTGTTCCAACTCAACAGCCTTATCTAGCGCCACCTAATGCGATCGGTGGCAATGCTGTACCTTTAGCACCAGGGTATATGATTCCTTATGGTGTTCCAGTTCCCCAGTCTTACTTACCACCTATGTCACAACCTAATGCGGGTGGTATGGGCATGATGTACCCAGGCGGTGTGACATCATATGCTCCAGTTGTCAACCAAAATGCAGCTGTTGGACAGCAAGTATTTCCAGCACCTGTTGGATCTTATTTGGCACCAGTTACAACACAATTGCCTCCTCCACTCAATACAGCCTCTCCTACCGCTCCTAGCCCGAATTTAGCTCCACTACCTCCAACTCCTATTCCTAATCAAGGTACGCTCCAAACACCTACAGTACCTGCGTTGGATAGTCAACCTGTGAGTAGTTCTGCTTTGCAGTTGCAAGGTGTTTATTCTTATCAGGGAGACGAGTCTTCAGCGCGAGCGCGAGTAGGTGCAGTGTATCCTCTGACGCCTCGAATTTTAGTAGGTGCTACAGTTGATTTAACCGATGGCAACGCTTTTGCCGATTCTCGAACTCAAGGGTTGAGTCTCAATGAATTTTATCTAGCAACTTCTTTAGAAAATGTGCCGAACTTGCGGTTTGTGATTGGTCAACTTGATTTGACTTCTTACTTCGACCGTAATAGCTTTGCTAAAGATGGAGCATCGCAGTTTTTTAATCCTGTGTTTCAGACAAATCCAGCTCTAGTCAGTACTGGTGTTAACTCGCGTCCTGGTGCTTTAGTGAATTGGACCGTAACCGATAACATTGAAGCTAAAGCGGCAATCTTTTCTTCTTCACGGGCAATTGGAGACTTTGCGCTCGATGGATTTGCTACAGAAGTAGGAATTCGCTACGGCAATGCAATCATTCGCGGAACTTATGCTACAGATCGCGATGCTGGAACTCAAGATGGCTTCCAAGAAGCTTTTCAAGTCGCCCGAAGTGATGGAGAAACTGGCATTTTACGTTCGGATCGCGAGGAATCATACGGGGTCAACGCAGAAGTTTATATTCCTAATCTTAAAATGGGGCTATTTGGTCGCTATGGTCGCTATGAAAACCGCGATTTAGAACTAGGAGGAGATACATATAGTTTAGGTGTGAGCTTTTTAGATGTGTTTTCACCTGACGATAGACTTGGCTTAGCTTATGGTAGAACTTTGTCTAATGATAGATTGCGTCAGCAAGCAGGGAATGATAGACCTGATGTCTTAGAGTTGTATTATGATTTCCGCTTTCTGTCTAACTTACGGTTGGGCTTTACGTTTCAAGAACGTAACAATTTCTCCGAAACAATTTTTGGATTTCGGCTTAAAACAGAGTTTAATGTGACTCCTATCGAGAGTATTATCCGATGAGTCAGCCGCAAAAGAGCGTGAACAAAATGGAAACTGGCAAAAGGCAAATTTCTTACTTAGTTCCTTTTGTACTAATGATGGGATTGATTGGAACTCCAGTACTAGAGGTTGTTATGAGAGTTCCTGTTGCTCAAGCACAAGCACTACCAAACGAAGTGCGTCGAGGCTATACGCTTTTAGAGCAAGGACGAGTTAAAGATGCGATCGCTGCTTTTCAACAAGCCGTTCGTCGCTATCCGCAGTCGATTCCTGCGAAACTCGGCTTAGCAATTGCCTACAGGCGACAAGGAGAAATTTCTGAGGCGTGGGATACTTACCAACAAGTTTTGGCACAAGAACCCAACAATCAACTAGCACTTCAAAGTGTAGGTGCTCTTGGCAGTTTTCGCCCTGAGTGGCAAGCACGTGGTATAGAAGCACTAACAACGCTACTCAGTCTTAACCCGAATGACACCGAAGCTCGTGCCCAACGTGCATTACTCTATGGTTATCAAGGTCGGTTCGCGGAAGCTTTAGCAGACTATCAGATTGTTTTAGCCAATAATCCATCTTCAGAAATCTTACTTGGTGCAGCAGAAACTTATACTAATAGCGGTAACTATCAACAGGGGTTAGAGCTGTTTAATCGCTACCGTGCAACAGGACAGTCGATCTCTGGCTATGCAGCGATCGCCTATGCAAGAGCTTTGCGTCAGACGGGTAATGTAGCAGCAGCGATACAAGTCCTCGAACCTCAAGTACAAGCTGCTCAAATTGACGGCGCGATTCAAGCACGTGCGGAGTTATCTTTAGCCTACTTAGCAAATCAGCAGTTTACTGAAGCACTAGCAATTTTAGATCCTTTACAAGGTAGAGTCGATGCGATTTTACCTTTGGCGCGATCGCTCAATGAAATTCGTTTACGTGCGAATGTAGCTGGACTGGCTGAACGAGTTAGCAACCTCTATACTCAAGCACTAGCTCAAGCAGTAACTCCCGATCCGCAATTATTACGCGAGGCGGCTGATGTTTTTAGTGGTCTACCTCAAGGGCAACAAACTGCATTACAGTTGTATCGTCAATTAGCAACTAGCCAACCAAACGATCTCAGTGTTCAAGTACAACTCCTCGCCCTCGAACGCCAACTAGGGTTAATCTCTCCAGCCGATCTCAAGGGAAGACTGTCTCAAGTTTTACAAATCTTGCCCACAGATCCCACTCAGCAGCAACAGTTAGCACAAGCCCTAGCACAAATTGAACCCCCAGGACCAGAATTTCTGCCTGTTTATCAGAATTTACTACTGGCTGGTGTCAATCAACCGTTTCTTAACTTCCGCATCGCACAGCTATTACTGCAAAGTAATGATTTAGAAGGTGCCAAACGCGCTTTGGCAGCTTACGCCGCAACTCCAGCAGGAGCAACAGATCTCGCGCCACAATTACTTGCAGCAGAAATCGAGCGGCGGGAAGGAAATTTAACAGCTGCACAAGCACGTTATCAAGCATTGATTGCCGCTAATATTCAAGACGGTGATGTTCTCAATGCTGCACTGCAAGGGCTTGCTGGAATTTACCTCAGCCAAAATCAACCGGATAATGCTCTTATTCTTTACGATCAGCTTTTGGCACGAAATCCTCAAGATGCAAATATCCAATTAGGACGCGCTAGTATCGCTTATCAAGCAAACAGAATCTCAGAAGCTCAAGCAGACGCAGTACTCAGCAGTTGGTTGCAAACTCAACCTACGACTAATGCACCTGCTGAGTTGTTTAGTTTAGTTGCTGCATTGCCTGCAAATCCTCAGCGGGAGAGTCTTTATAATGCGCTTTTGGCGATTGATCCAAATAATATTCCTGTACAAACACGCTCTTTGCAATTAATTGCATCGCGAGATCCAGCACTAGCACGCGCGCGAGTTGCTCAAATCGTCGCGAGTAATCCAAATAACGTTGGTGTTTATTTCTTGCAAGGACAATTGGCACAAGCAATTGGCGATCTAAGTCTTGCCGATCGCGCTTATCAAACAATCTTGAGTGCACAACCTTACAACGCAGATGCTTTATCTGCTCTAGGTGGTATTCGGTTTCAGCAGCGGCGCTTTAACTCTGCAGAACAGTTATATTCTCAAGTTTTAGCAGTTAATCCAAATGATTTATCTATTCGGCGGACGCTAGCAAGTTTGAGTGCTGCACAAGATAAACCTTTGACTGCGCTAGAACAACTTGAGCGGTTGCAAGTAAACCAACCCAATGGACAATCGGATAGCGATTTATCGCGCCAAAGACAACAATTACAAGAAGATTTTCTGCGACGGCGCGGTTTTCAACCTTCTTGGGAGCGCTACTAAATTTGTGGTAGATAGGTGTGCGAGAAACAACTAAAGCTATCGTTTTGGTTGGTAATAGGTAAATGGTAATAGATAATTACTATTCTTTTATCTACGCAATTACGTTTCATAATTTGTTAATTTCTTAATTAAATACTATTACCGCATAATTACTGAGATCAAGTTTCATACATCAGAAACTATAGCGAAACTCTCAGTAGATTTGCGCTTGGTTATTGCTCAATCGCAAGGCTAGATTTCATCTATAGGTTTATAGGCAAAATTCTAAAACTTATTTAGAGCTAATCAGCTCTTAGATTGTTGATAGTTTTCAAAGGAGGATAAATTCGTTTTTTTATTATCCAACATTTCATTAGTTAAATGTCAATTTTATTACGAACTAGTAGCTTACAAAAAATATAGTTTAAATTCAAGTTTTGTATTTATATAACCATAGGTAATCAGCAAGATGCAGCAATTAGCTCAAGGTAAAAATCGTAAATATCAGACAAACTTTTTACCTTTAAGTTCTTTTGCTGTGACAATCGCTGTACTCGGTTTAAGTGGTTGTTTATCTAATTCGCCACCTCGCAGCCTAGCAGTTGCAACACAATCTCCTTCACCTGTTGCAGTACCGACAACAGAAATTGACTTAGAATTGCTGCAAGAAAGCTGGAATGCATATCGGCAAAGATTTATTCAAGCCGATGGGCGGGTCATTGATCGGGAAGATAGCGATCGCTCAACCTCGGAAGCTCAAGCCTATGCAATGCTGCGGGCGGTGTTTGCGGACGATCCAACAACATTTGCCCGAACGCTGAATTGGAGCGAAAACAATCTCCAGCGGACAGTAGCAGGTAAACGTACGGATCAGTTATGGGCATGGGAATGGGGTCGTGATATCCAAGGTAATTGGAAAATTCGCGATGCCAATTTTGCGAGTGATGCTGACATTGATGCAATTACTGCACTCATTTTTGCGTCACGCCGTTGGCAGCATCCAGAGTATC
Organism: Gloeocapsopsis sp. IPPAS B-1203; assembly: GCF_002749975.1. Taxonomy (NCBI): domain Bacteria; kingdom Bacillati; phylum Cyanobacteriota; class Cyanophyceae; order Chroococcidiopsidales; family Chroococcidiopsidaceae; genus Gloeocapsopsis; species Gloeocapsopsis sp. IPPAS B-1203. The sequence continues at coordinate 164,987 of NZ_PEIG01000003.1, forward strand.
TACAGCTAGCCCAAAGCAAACTAGAGGATTTATGGAATCTGTCTACAGTCGCCATGCCAGATGGTCATCGTTATCTTATTCCTGGTCCGACAGCAGCCTTTCAAGTGCGATCGCACGTTTTGATTCTCAATCCTTCTTATTTTGCACCTTATGCCTTTCGGATTTTTGCTCAGGTTGATCCTACCCGCGATTGGCTATCGTTGGTGGATAGTAGTTACCAAGTGCTTAAAAGTTCTGCCCAGCTATCGAAAGTTAATTTACCGAGTGACTGGGTAAATCTTGATACGCAAACAGGTAACTATCAAGCATTACCGGCGTCACATTCCTTACGAACCGAGTACAGTTTCAACGCTTATCGAGTTTGGTGGCGTTTAGCTTTGGATGCAGTGTGGTTTCAAGAACCACGAGCAACTCAGTTTTTGCAGCGTCATTTAAAGCATTTGCAACAAACGTGGTCTTCCACAAAACGAATTCCAGCACAAATCAATTTGCAAGGAAACCCGTTAGTCAACTATGAGGCAACATCACAGTATGCCATGCTATTTGCTGCTTTTCGCTTAATTGAGCCTGCAATTGCTAACCAAATTCTGCAACAAAAACTCTTACCCCAATACCGCGATGGAATTTGGGAGCAAGATTCAGCTTACTACACTCAAAATCTCGTGGGATTGGGATTATTTCCACCCACTGAGTTCAGACAACTTTTACATCCTACTAACTAGAGTCGCACTTAATCTTAACCGCTCATGCATAGCTTTCGTCGCGATCGACCTACTCACTCTAAGACTAAAACAAAGTCTCAAACCCATAATGTCCTATCGCCATATCTTTGGCTCGTGGTATTAGGCTGCACCACAGCAGTTCTTGCTTCCACAACAACTTCAATTCAAGCTCAAAGTGAAAACAGATTGCGCCAAGAGGAACAGCAATTAATTCAAGAGTATGCGCTGCCTAAAGCACCTTCAAGACCGCCAGTATATCGACCGCAACAGCGGGTAACTGCACCTGCAACCGCACCACGGCGATCGCGCTCTTCTCAGCCCCAAAGGGGAGCGCAACAACCTGCACCTCAAGCACCAAGCAGACCTCCAGCAACTGCGCGATCAGTACCACCTCGTCCTCAACCAGCTGCTACGGCTACAACTCCTCGTTCACGTCCAGAATCAAGCCCTAAGGCGACTACAGTGGCTGCTAATGCTGTACCTCCGAGTCAATATGTTATGGAGTTTAACCGCAGTCCTGTTGTTGGTAATCGCTTTCGTTTACAAGGTATTTATTCTGAAGGACGACTTGGGTTTACCCGCCCGCGTGGTTGGCAAGTGCAATCAGTGAAGGCATTAATTCGCTTCCAACATTCACCAGCATTATTTGCCAATCGCTCTAATTTAACACTAAGAGTCAATGGAACAAGCGTTGGTAGCGTTCCCTTAAATCGCAAGCAGTCACAGATTGGCAGTGTATTGTTTGATATTCCACCAAATTTGATTCAGAATTTCAATGAATTGACCGTGGTGGCACAACAGCATAACTCGGCAACTTGTAGCGAAGCCGATCAAACACTATGGACAGAGATCCTACCAGATTCTAAATTAATTTTTAACTACACTCCGCAGCCAGTTCCGATCAACTTAAGTCGTTATCCTTATCCTTTCTTTGATGAGTTGAGTTTGGAGCCAAATCAGATTGCTTATTTGCTACCTCAACAAATGAGTGAGACTTGGCTCACAGCAGCAGCTCGTTTTCAAACATCTTTGGGTAGATTAGCAGAGTTTCGCCCGATTGATACAAGTTTAGTTGAAAGTGTTGATGCCGTTGGAGGGCAACGGCTAGTTATTATTGGTACGCCAGAAGAACAACCAGCTTTAAGAGAACTCGATTTACCTTTTGCGATCGCTGGTAATCAAGTACTCGATGGTAATCAAGATCCGTTACCTGAAGATGTCGGTGTTTTGATGGTGACAACAACCAAAGAAAGCGGTGTTCCTGTACTGGTTGCGACAGGAAATGGCTCTGATGGAGTCACAAAAGCCGTTCAAGCCCTCGTGCAGTCGCAGAACCGTAAGATTGCCACAGGACAGGGCATGATTGTTTCTCAAGTAACAGAAGCACCAACACCAGGGTTGCGTCAATGGCCGCGTTATCTTCCTGAAAATAATTCCTTTGCCCTCAAAGACTTAGCAACTAGTAACAATCAACCGTTTGAAGATGTGACGGTACGGGGTTCGGCTGCGCCACCAATTGAATTTGACTTTCGCGCGTTACCAAGCGATCGCTTTAACCGAGGTAATTCAATGACCTTGCGTTATAGCTATGGTCCGCAAGTGAATCCGAGAACTTCAGCAGTAGAAGTTTTACTTGATGGCGTATTTATTGGTGGAGAACGTTTGACTTCAGAACAAGGAGAAGTCAGAAAAACACTCAATGTCAACTTACCAGAAAATTTAATTACACCTACTTCCAAAATTCAAGTAGCATTCCGCTTGCATTCTAAAGAAGCACCAGATAGGTGTGGCGGAGTTGTTGCCGATCAACAACTTTCTGGCACAGTCCACGCGGATACTAGCTTTCGTCTCAATCGCGAAACATCTGTACAAATTCCTGACTTGAAACTCTTGCAAGCTGGTTTTCCTTTTACGGCACCACAGGATCTTTCCAGTACCGCGATTGTTTTACCAGATGCGCCTTCACAAACCGATTTACTCACGATGTTGGAGTTTAGCGAACGCATGGGGCGTTTGAGTCAAGCTGAGTCGGTAGCCTTACAAGTGTACACTGCGGAAAGTTTTCCTATGCAAGAACAAGGGAATCATCACTTGGTGGGAATTGGAACTCGCGAACAGTTTCCTTTTCCTGAAGTTTTTCAAGCTGGTAGCTTTTTCCTGAGTGATGTCTTTTCCCGTAGTTGGGGCGGCGGTACAGTACAAGCGTTACCCGACGAAGACGGGGTGATTAAGCAAATTATTTCACCTTGGAACCGCGATCGCGTTGTTTTGGCACTGAGTGCTCAAACTGACAATGGTTTAGAACGAGTTCGTCAAATTCTCGATAAAGATCCTTGGTTTTTCCAACTCCAAAAAGATACTGTACTGATTTCCAGCAATCAGCAAGATCCTGCGGCTTACGATCCTGAAGGTTATGAACTGAAGTTTCTGCAAAGTTCTCCTCAACGACGCATTGAAAATACAAGTTTGTTGAGTAAAGCATCGCGCCTATTGCAAGAACATTGGTACTTATTACCCTTGGGTATTTTAGGGATTGCTGTTGTGCTTTACGGCATTACGCAAGCGTATCTGAAGCGGATTACTGTGGAGGATAAGAAGTAGAGTATGACTTTATTCAATTTAAAGCGACAACGCCACAAATTTTCATTGGCAAATTGGCTAGTTGAAGATCTACCACAGCAGTTTGATCGAGCATTAGAAAAGCTAGAAATTCGCCATCTTAAGTGGCTTATTCTACCACTTTTGCTGCTGTCTGTACCATTGATTACGACACCATTAGCAGTTTGGCAGCAAGGTGTTGTTACGGTAATTTTGATTGCAGTTGGTCAAATTATTGTTCGTGCCGAGCAAAATAACCCCTCAAAATCTCGTAGCGAGTACTTGCACTTATTTATGGTGTGGCTAAGTCTGGTGACAACGCTGCGCTATCTGTTCTATCGAACTTCTTATACGCTCAATTTTAATAACTGGATTAATGGTATCAGTTGTGTTCTGCTCTATGGAGCCGAGTTGTACGCAGTTTTGACACTGGTACTGGCTTATTTTCAAACACTGAAAATTAAAGATCGCGAACCAGTAGATCTTAAGACAATTCCACAAATACAGTGGTTCACAGTTGATATTTATATTCCTACCTATAACGAAAGCGTTGATATTGTCCGTAAAACGGCATTAGGTGCATTAGCTACCGATTATCCAGCAGATAAGAAACGGGTATATATTTTAGATGATGGTCGTAAATTTCCGGAACGTCGAGAAGAGTTACGCTTGATGTGCGATGAAATCGGCTGTACGCTACTCACGCGAGAGAATAACGATCATGCTAAGGCAGGAAATATTAACACTGCATTTCGCCACACCCAAGGCGATCTAGTACTGATCTTAGACTGCGATCACGTTCCGGCGCGAGATATTCTCCAGAAAACAGTCGGCTTTTTCTATAATCCTAAAGTTTCTTTGGTGCAGACACCACACTGGTTTTACAACCCCGATCCATTTGAACGTAACTTATTGACAGGAGGTAAAGTTCCAGTAGGAAATGAACTGTTTTACAAGGTATTGCAAAAAGGTAATGATTTTTGGAATGCTGCCTTTTTCTGCGGTTCAGCGGCGGTGATTCGCAAAGAACACGTCATGCAAATTGGTGGAATTGCAGTAGAAACTGTGACTGAAGACTGTCACACGTCCTTACGCTTGCATTCTTTGGGGTATGAGACAGTTTACTACGACAAAATTATGGTGGCGGGTTTAGCACCAGAGAAGTTGGCAGCTTATGTTGGGCAACAGGTGCGCTGGGCGCGGGGAATGGCGCAGATTCTGCGGTTGGAAAACCCGATGTTTAACCCAAAATTGAAGTTGACGTTACCACAACGAATTTGTTACTTTTCGGCAACATCGCACTTTTTCTATGGCTTTCCGCGATTGATGTATGCGATCGCTCCTACGCTATTTTTACTATTTAGCATCAATCCCATTCGCGGTTTAGGTTTAGAAACTCTCGCCTATGCTTTACCGCACATTCTTCTCGGTTTAAATACCAACCACCTGACTTACAAACACGTCCGCTTTTCTTTCTGGAATGAAATCTTTGAATTTGTCATGTCTTACCAAGCGGGACTTGTCACACTTTTAGCGCTGATTAACCCGAAACTTGGTTCTTTCAACGTTACAGATAAAGGACAAACTGTTGATAAGCGCACTTTTGATTGGCAATCGGCACGTCCGTTATTGTTTGTCACTGCACTTGTTGTAATATCACTGCTTGCTGTTCCTTTCTGGTTATTACTTCGCCCTGAAGATAGTGAAGCTGTTTTAGTTAACGCTTTGTGGTGTGTGTTTAACTTGATTTTATTAGTAGCTGCTTGTCTTGTTGCTTTTGAACAACCACAATTACGTTCTTCACACCGTTTACAGCGTCATCTGGGTGCAGTGATTTACAGTGCAGATCAAAGCGTTCCTGGAATTACCGTAAATATCTCGGAAACTGGGGCATTAATTGCGCTAGATTCTTGGGCTAACTTACCGGATGAGGTGGAAGTTGAAGTGATTGGCGATTATGGTGCTAGGGCATTTCTCAATGGCAGAATTGTTCGCTGGACACCAGTTAATGATACTCAAATTCATGTAGTCATTGATTTCATTAATCCTACCCGCACTCAGTTGGATAATTTAGTATTAGTTATCTATTCTGATGTAAAAGAGTGGTACGGGCAAAAGCGAGAAATTGTCGATCAACCTTTCAATTCGTTTAAGTTTCTCGCTACAAGTCTCACGCGTTCCTTCCGAGATTTCAAACCAGAACGGAGTGTGCAAAAGGTACGCAAACAAGTTCAAACGACAGCACAAATATATTGGGAAGGGCAATTTTATGCAGGAGAAGCAACTGAATTGGGAACTAGCAGTTTAAAACTTGAGTTAGTTTGTAATTCTGCCTCTTCAGAAAAGCAGCTACAACAGCAGGATATTGAAAAGATGAGGCAACAGAAACCCGTAGTAGGCTTGCTCTTAGAGAGTACTAATTCGGCAAATCGTTTCTTGGCTCAGATTACTCATGTAGAAGTTAGCTCCAAAAACAGCGGCTCATCTGTCATCATTGAGTTACAGTTTCCTGAGCAGTTCAAACAAAAGCAAGGCGAAAAAATCAAGGAGTTGTTACAAATTTTATAACAAAGTATGGGGCAGGCAAGAGACCTACCCCACTCGTTTTTTATGTGTAATGACTCACTCTGTTATCCCAATTCAAGTTCTGCATTTCAATTACGAATTGGTATTAGTATTTGTCTTCTAGTTCGCCAGTGCGCACTGAGAGTTGTTGAGTCTTGTTATTCCGCTGAACTTTGATTTGCAGGGTTTGACCTACTTGGCTGTTATCTACAATGCTTTGCAGTTCCTCAGCAGTAGCTACGGGTTGACGGTCAACTTGTACAATAACATCTCCGCGACGTATTCCTCCAGCGGCGGCAGGAGAATTAGGAACAACTCGGACTACGAGTACGCCGCTGATTTCTGGGACATCAATTGGAGAATTAGGATCGCTGTTATTTTGCTTAGCTAGCTGTGGAGTAACAGTAACCATTTGCACTCCCAAAAAAGGATGAGCAATTTTTTCTCCACGCATGAGTTGATCTTTAATTGCTTTGGCTTTATCTATAGGAATAGCAAAACCAATACCCATTGCATCTGCACGAATTGCGGTATTAATTCCGATGACTTCACCGCGTTCATTTAACAACGGTCCCCCAGAATTACCAGGGTTGATCGCAGCATCTGTTTGAATAAACTCTAGGCGTTTATTAAAAATGCCAACTTCACGACTGGAACGTTTTAAGGTACTAACGATTCCTAAGGTGACTGTATTATCTAATCCCAATGGATTACCAACGGCGATCGCCCAATCTCCTACTTGTACTGTACTCGAATCTCCTAATGGTGCGACTGGTACGTCACCTCCAGCATCAATCTTCACTACAGCTAAATCTGAAACTTCATCAACACCTTGTACTGTGCCTTCAAAGGTGCGTCCGTCTTTAAGTTGTACTGTAACTCGATCTGCTTGGTTGACAACGTGGGCGTTGGTTAAAATTTCACCGCTAGGATCTATAATGACGCCTGAACCCAATCCTCGTAAAGTTTCTGAGGGCATTTGTTGCGAAAAACCATCGCCAAAGAAGCGGCGAAAGAAAGGATCTTCCAAAAATGGTTCAGGAACCTGACGTGTCACCGTACGTTCAGTATCGATGCGTACTACTGCAGAACCAACACGATTGACTGCTGCTGTGACAAAGCTATTTGATGTAATTGGGGCTTTTGCTTGAATGCTAGGGTTATCTTCAGCGATTGGTGCTGCCTGGCATGGTAACACTCTTACGGTGCTGACTGCCAAAATGACTCCTAGTGCGATCGCTAGTATATAAGTACTAGCTTGACGCATTAACGATGATTTCGCGTGCATACTTGTATCGTTTCTACTAGCTTTCTATTTTATGACTACTATGTTTTGATTTTGGCTCAAACTTGAGCCTTTGTGGTGCTTTGCTACTTTTGATTCACATGACTTTGGACTCTAAGCCCAAACTTACAGAAGTTTAAGCTTCAGAGCATAGTTATTATTCCCACTTTTTGGCAGAATTTAATAACCAGACTGCAGGTGTTTGGGTTGTGAGTGTTTTATTAACAAACCTTACTAGGTATAGAGAAGCCACTTCTGTGCGGAGGTTTCCTCCGTTAAAACAAGTGGTGTTTCACAGAGAACAAATAAGGAGGAATACAGTTTATTTTAAATTACTGCGGGTTGATTTAATTTGAACATAATTATTAGATGCAAAGCAGTTAAATACTTCTTCCTAATCTAATCTTGTTTTATAGTTTTTAGCTTAAATTTATTTTAAAGATATGACTGTTTTTAGTAAAAAAAGCTTTTTAAACACGAATAGTGAAGCTGTTAGTGGATATATGTTTATGACTCCTACTTTTTTAATTATGGGAGTTTTCTTAATTTTACCTATTGTGTTGGCAATGGTTTTTGCATTTTACAGAATTCAACCATTAGGAGATGTCATTTATACCTTTAGAGGTTGGCGTAACTTTTTACGAGCATTTAGTGATGAACGTGTCAGAATTGCTTTGAAAAATACAGCGGAGTATGTAGCGATCGTTGTTCCTACACAAACTCTACTAGCTTTAATTTTAGCATTAATTCTCAATACTAAAATTAAAGGAAAAAACTTTTTCAGAATTCTATTTTTTCTTCCAACTGTAACTTCATCAGCTGTTTTAACACTTATTTTTATGTGGATTTGTAACTCAAATGGATTGCTTAACCGCTTATTGCATTTTTTAGAATTACCCACATATAACTGGCTTGGCGATCCTAATGTGGCACTCAAAGCAATTATGTTGATGAATATTTGGGCGACTGCACCACTCTTTATGGTGATTTATTTAGCAGCAATGCAAGATATTCCAGAAACACTTTATGAAGCAGCAACTTTAGATGGAGCAAGTGCATGGGATAAACTAGTTTGTCTTACTTTACCTTTTTTGCAACCTGTGACTTTTTTTATTATTGTGATGGGAATTGTAGGGACTTTTCAGTTATTCGATCAATCTTATATTTTTTCGCGTGGTTCAGGTGGACCAAATAATTCAACGCTGACAGTTGTTTTACTTATTTATCAATATGCTTTTAGAATTCTTGATATGGGGTATGCAGCAGCTTTGGCACTGTTGTTAGCCTTAATTATTATGACTGTTACTTTAGTTCAGCGCCTTTGGATAAAAGAGGAAAAGTTTAATTAACATGTTTATGAATATGAAATTGTTTTGGGCTGCACCTGTTTTATATACAATTTTGATTTTTTATTCTGTTCTAACACTTCTACCTTTTGCTTGGGCGCTATCTGCTTCATTTAAACCATTAGCAGAAATTGTTTCAGGGGTAGATAGTTTAATTCCACAGCAATTTACAATAGAAAATTATCAACAAGTTTTTACTCAAGAGCCTTTATTTTTGAGGTGGTTTTTTAATAGCGTATTTGTTGCTGTATGTGTAACAATAGGAAATTTGTTATTTAACTCTATGGCAGGGTATGCTTTAGCTCGAATTCGTTTTCCTGGCAATCAAATATGGTTTTTTATTATACTAGCTGTTTTAATGGTTCCTGGACAAGTTACTTTAATTCCTACTTTCTTAATATTAAAAAATTTAGGATGGTTAAATTCATATCAAGGTTTGATTGTTCCTAGCATTGTGAATGCCACTTTCATTTTTATGATGCGGCAGTTCTTTATTAATTTTCCTAAGGAATTAGAAGAAGCAGCAGCATTAGATGGATTGGGTTATTTAGAAACTTTTTTTCGAGTTGTGTTGCCATTAGCAAAACCAGCTTTAGCTGCACAAGCAATTTTTATATTTATGGGGGCGTGGAATAATTTTTTAACTCCTTTACTAATTTTGTCAGATCCAGAAATGTTTACTTTACCACTAGGATTAAATACATTTAAGGGACAGTACATTAGTTATTGGAATTACATCATGGCAGCATCAATGATTTTTACATTGCCAGCTTTGTTGATCTATGCCTTTTTTAATCGATACTTTATTCAAGGAGTGACTTTTACAGGAGGTAAGGGGTAATTAATTGTTTAAACTGAAATTAGGTTGTGAAGATTTTTCGTTATGGCAGGACATAGTAAATGGGCAAATATTAAGCGACAAAAGGCGCGGGTAGATGCAGTTAAAGGAAAAACTTTTACGCAATTGTCGCGGGCAATTATTGTAGCTGCTAGAAATGGCGTACCCGATCCCGCTGGGAATTTTCAGCTACGAACAGCAATTGAAAAAGCAAAAGCTGCTGGAATACCAAATGATAATATTGAACGGGCGATCGCCAAAGGTGCAGGTACTTATGCAGATGACTCTGCACAACTTGAGGAAATTCGGTATGAAGGCTATGGTTCTGGTGGTGTGGCAATTTTAATTGAAGCGTTGACTGATAACCGCAATCGTACTGCTGCTGACTTGAGAGCCGCATTTAGTAAAAATGGTGGTAATCTCGGTGAAACAGGTTGTGTCAGCTGGATGTTTGCCCAAAAAGGGGTAGTGATACTCTCTGGTGCGATTGATGAAGAGAAACTGTTAGAAGCATCGTTGGAGGGTGGCGCTGATTCGTATGAAATTGCAGAGGATGATACGGCTGAAGTATTTGCAGATGTAGGTAATTTAGAAGATCTCAGTCAATATCTAAAACACGAAGGTTTTGTAGTGGATGATGTGGAGTTACGCTGGATTCCTAGCAATAGTATAGAAGTTAGTGATGTAGAACAAGCGCGATCGCTGTTGAAATTAATTGATACTCTCGAATCTCTTGATGACGTGCAAAATGTGACTGCTAACTTTGAAATGGCAGATCAACTGATGGAGTTAAGTGTGACTTAAGTCAATGTCCTTGATTATCTGAGGGCGATCGCGTAACAATTAAGAAAAGTAAACAATGTGTTAGCTAGTTGTAAATTTTACTAACAATGGTGCTGGAGTTGGAGCAAGCGGTTTGTCCTCAGTTGGACTATGACTATGACTTAGCGATCGTCGGTGGTGGTATTGTGGGGCTGACACTGGCGTGTGCATTGCAAGATTCTGGATTGCAGGTAGCGGTAATCGAAGCAAAACAGCATTCTGTCGCAGCGTCTAAAGGACAAGCTTATGCAGTTCACCAACTGGCAGCACGAATCTTTGAGGGAATTGGTGTTTGGGACAAAATGTTACCCAACATTGCCCAGTATCGCCGAGTGCGGCTTTCTGATGCTGATTACCCTGGTGTCGTTGAATTTCAAACCACAGATTTAGGCACTGATGTTATTGGTTATGTGGCAGAACACCAAGCACTGTTAGCACCGTTGCAGGAATTTATGCAGGGATGCTCTAATATTACCTACCTGTGTCCGGTGGAAGTCGTAAAAACACAATATCAACCAGATGGTGTAGAGATTACAGCTTCTGTAAATGGTGAGTTGCAGACTATGCGTACTAAGTTACTTGTAGCCGCTGATGGGGCGCGATCGCGCATTCGTAATGCCGCAGGAATTAAAACTCGTGGTTGGCAATACTGGCAGTCGTGTATTGTTGCTTTTGTGAAACCAGAAAAGCTTCATAATGATACCGCTTATGAACGGTTTTGGTCGAGTGGTCCATTTGCTATTTTACCGTTACCAGGAAACCGTTGTCGAATTGTCTGGACAGCACCGCATGAAGAAGCAAAGGCTTTATTCGCATTAGATGACGAACAGTTTTTAGTAGAGTTGCAACGCCGTTATGGCGATCAGATGGGGAAATTGGAACTTGAAGGCGATCGCTTTATGTTTCCGGTGCAGTTGATGCAGAGCGATCGCTATGTCTTACCCCGATTGGCTTTAATTGGCGATGCAGCGCATTGTTGTCATCCGGTAGGAGGTCAAGGTTTAAACTTGGGTGTGCGTGATGCAGCGGCTTTAGCGCAGGTGTTGCAAAATGCGTACAAGAGTAGCCATGATATCGGTAGTATTCAGATATTACAGCAATATGAACGTTGGCGCAAGCGGGAAAATCTGACAATTTTAGGTTTTACTGATTTGTTGGATCGGATGTTTTCTAACGATTGGTTGCCGTTGGTAGTCGTGCGACGGTTGGGTTTGTGGATGTTGCGACGAATTCCAATGTTTAGGGTTTATGCGTTGCAGTTGATGATTGGATTGCGGGGGCGTTTGCCTCAATTGGCGCAGAGGTAGTGGAGAGAGCAGAGGAAGCAGAGGAGATATAGATATGATTTGACTTACTTCCATTACCTATTACCCATTACCATTTACCAGCCTTTACGTTGCTTGATTTTTACCTAATTACAAATTTAATTATGTTCCGTCTTGGGTGTGCGGTGTGGTCTTATAAGGGTTGGGTTGGTGATTTTTATCCGGCGGGGAGTCGGGCGAGTGAGTTTTTGCGGCTTTATAGTCGGCGATTAACGACGGTTGAGGGAAATACGACTTTTTATGCTACGCCTGATCCTGAAACAGTGGCGCGGTGGGCTGCTGATACACCGTCGGGGTTTGAGTTTTGTTTGAAGTTGCCGCGAGAGTTAACGCATCAAGGATTGTTGGAACCTGCGATCGCTGGTGCGTTGAGTTTTTTAGAACAGATGCGGGGTTTGGAAAGTCGCTTAGGACCAATTTTTGCCCAGTTACCACCGCGATATGGTCCTGAATTTTGGGAAGATTTGACGATTTTTTTGAATGCTTGGGCGCAGGAAAAGGCAGAATTAGCTCTAGAGGTGCGTCATCCTGACTGGTTTACGGAACCTTATAGAAGTCTACTTAATGATTTGTTGGAAGATTTGGGTATTGGGCGTGTTTTGCTTGATTCGCGTCCGATTTATGATACACCTGAAGATGTGGAGATTCTTGTAGAACGTCGCAAGCCTCAGTTACCTTTGCAATTGAGTGTGACTGCATCTTTTAGTTTGATTCGGTTTATTAGTCATCCGCAGCAGGAGTTGAATCAAAGCTTTTTGCAAGAGTGGGTGAGTGTTGTTGATGAGTGGTTGCGTCAAGGGAAACGAGTGTATTTTTTTGTGCATTGTCCGCAAGAAGTGCGATCGCCTGGAAATGCACGGTATTTTCAACAGATGTTGGAACAGCAAGATGTCTCGGTTCCGCAGCTTCCTTGGGATAATGTTGATGATACTCCTACGCAACTGAGTTTGTTTTAGATCAGCTTGGTGAATAAATTCGCAGCTAAAAAACTAAGTTCACCTCCGTGGACTAATGTGAAAATAAGAGTGATAAAGCTCTGTATGGTTTGAGACATAATTAAAGCAGTTCCCATACAGAAGTGTCCGATTCATCCCTGCTCTTTGCAGATTTAGCAGGCAATCTATGAGCAATCAACCGAGTGGCGATCGCGTAAGTAGCACGAATGTGGGATATGGTACTCCAACTCACTTAGCATTGTCTCCAGAGCAGCGGTTAACTTTATATGATGTCAGTTGGGATACTTATGAGAAGTTGCTAGAAGCATTTGGCGAACATCGGGCAGCACGGCTGACTTATGATCGGGGAGTACTAGAATTCATGGTTCCACTGGAAGAACATGAAAATCCTAGTGACTTAATTGGCGTTTTTATTCGCACTCTAGTTGAAGAGAGTGGTTGGAATATCAAAAGCTTAGCATCGACGACTCTCAAGCGTGAAGACTTGAAAAAGGCAGCCGAGCCAGATAAATGCTATTATATCCAAAACGAATCCTTAGTTAGAGGCAGAACGATCGACCTCAACTTTGACCCACCGCCGGATTTAGTAGTGGAAGTAGATATTACTCACACTGATATAGATAAGAATGCGCTCTATGCTCACTTAGGGATACCAGAATTTTGGCGCTATGATGGTGCGGTTCTTAGAATTTATCAGCTTCTAATTGGGAGCATATCAAGAAGTATCTACTAGCCCTACATTCGGTTGGTTACAGAAGGAAATGTTTTATCATTTTTTGGAGCAATGCCGTACTCAAGGAGAAGCTCAAGCCAATCGGCAACTTCGTTCCTTAGTGCAAGCACAGCTAGCAAAATTGTCCGATTAGCTGCGATTTCAACCGAATCAGCTCTTTTCTAAAAAATTAGCAGATATTTTTCACGACATCGTAAAGACCATGTTCATTATCAGCATAAGTTTGCCAGTAATTAGTTTCTTTGTCAAAACCAGGTTGTTGACCGAGTGACTCGAAATCTGCACGACTATTCCAACGGGCGAGTAAAGCAATTATCGATTTGTCTGTGCTAGGACACATCGCCGCCCACTGCAATCCTGGAATCATTTGTAGTACACTGGGCATCTCTTGAGTAACGATTGTTGCAAGTTCAGATTGATCTTGACCTGGCTTCATCTTAAATTGGCTAAGCATGATAACATCCCCTTGATTGAAACTTGGCGATGTTGTTCGCGTTTCGGTATGTTGAACTTGGCAAGCAAAGGTTTGCGGTGTCTGCGTGGCAACGTTTATTACGTGTTCTTTGGCGTATGATTGAAAGCTAGATAATTTACCTTTCCATTGAGATAGTGCAATGACTTGTGTACCATCTTGGGCTTTGAGAATTGCAGAGTCTTGAAAACCAGGAGTTTTGGAAAACTTCGGTTCGGCTTGGGAAACTTCAGAAAGAACTTTCGCTTGATTTGAGGTTGTGGGATAAACTGTGATAACGTTAACAACTTCGTTGGTGGTGTTTAGAGAAATACCTGTCTCAGCTTGTGCCGCATTTGGCATTCCTGTGAGAATACCAAGTATTAATAATGCGATCGCTGCAATTTTATGAAACTTACGCATAAATAAACTCAGCATAGAACCGCTTGATACGTGTTTGATAAATAAGACTACAAAGCTTACACTGCATCTGTATAGTCGTTTTTTGCGATTTTAGAAGATTCTTGCTATTTCATTAAAAATTGTTTTGGCGTCACTCCCGTAAGGCGCTTAAAGTGTCTGCCAAATTGACTTTGGCTAGCGAATCCAACTTGCAAAGCAACATTGATAATGTGCTGAGTGTGCATCAATAATTCTTGGGCGCGTTCAATACGGCATTTGATGAGATACTGATAGGGAGAGTAGCCTGTAGACTGTTTGAATAGTCGGGCAAAGTAATATTGGCTCATACCGAGTTCAGATGCGATCGCACTCAATGAGATATCTTCTGCTAAATGAGCCTGAATATAATCAATTGCTTGTTGTAGCTTATGGTTAGGTAAACCACCAGTATAAGAGCGAATGTTGTGCTTTTGTGTTGAGTATCGTCGTAAGATATGAACTGCTAAGGCATTTGCCATAGCTTCAGCATAAAGGCGATCGAGTCGATTTGATTTTAGTTCTGCTTTGAGTGCTAAACCGATTTGTTGCAGTAGGGAATCGCGAACTCTTAATTGTGGTGTAATTTCAATACGTTCTAGATCGACATCAGATCCAGCAGAAGTCAGAAGTTGTGGTTCAAGGCGAAGTAACAAGAATTCTGCATCAGTATTCCAAGACAATTTGCGATGTGTGTGAGGAGGCGTCAGCATGATGTCGCCTTGGGTTAAATACGTAGGGTTTTGTCGCCCATCAAGGATGCGTTCTAATTGAATAGGTTGTCCAAGATGAATGCTTACAAGATAATGAGGAAGACAACATTCAGACGATTCCTTTGCAGGTTGATAGTGTTGTTCAACACGCACAAGATTGGATACTTCTAGACTTGATAAAATTGGCGATCGCGGCACAATTTGTAAGTGAGACTTTGCACTAATATCTTGATTCATACTTTGTACGTATTTGCATAAGTGTTGTACTAGAACAAAAGCGATCGCCTAGCTATGTTAAAAACAAATTAGTAAATAAACGAACCACATCCTCTGCGGTTCGTTTCAAAAATAGTTTACAACATACAAAGAATTGTGGCATTGCTGAATCAATGTTGAATCAATGTATGAATCGTTAAGCAACCGCACTTGTATAAGCCCCCTAAATCCCCCACAAGTGGCGGACTTTGAAAATTTGATTTCCCCGCCCCCTCTCGGTCTCCCCAATTCTGGGGGAGAAGATAAGGAAAAGCGTTTGTTCACGGGGGTAAGGGGGCAAATCATACTCCTATTCAGCAACACACAAAGAATTGCTATAGTACTAAAAAATCTTAAAGATAGGTGCAACTATCGCAATTTAAAAGAAATCTTATGACTTCACTTAAATCAGTAACATTATTTAATCTACTAACAGGAGAAGAAAATCATCCAGCAATAGTTGCACCCAATAAACCGAGTTTAACTTATAGACAAGTACGCCAACAGATTATAGAACTTGCTGAGCAGTTAAACAACTTTGGAATTAAACGCGGATCGCGAATTGCGATCGCCATGCCAAATAGCCCTGAAATGATCTTAACTTACCTTGCAGCAGCAACGTGTGGTACAGCAGCCCCACTTAATCCTAAATATAAACAAGAGGAATTTGCGTTTTATTATCAAGACACGCAGGCGATCGCCTTAATTGTTTTAGGAGATGGTATTGCAGCAGCGCAAGCGGCGGTAACTTCTGAGATGATGTTAATTCAAGCAACACCAAAATCTGATGGTACGTTGTCTTTACACAAGATTCAAGGTCAAGAATATCCACCGCGAACAATTGAACAAACAGAATCAGAAGATGTGGCGATGATTTTACATACCAGTGGTACTACGAGTCGCCCCAAGCGCGTACCAATTAAACATCGCAATCTTGCAGCGTCAGCACACAACATCATTAGTACTTACAACTTAAGTGATAGCGATCGCGCTTTATGTATTATGCCGCTGTTTCACGTCCACGGAATTGTTGCTTCAATGCTATCTACCTTAGCATCAGGAGGAACTGTCATTTGTCCTACCGGCTTTAATGCAATGGAGTTTTGGCGGATTTTAAGCGAGTCTCAACCAACATGGTACTCAGCAGTACCAACAATGCATCAACTAATACTAGCAAGGGCTGAACGAAATCAAGAAGCGATCGCCGCAAGTCGTTTAAGGTTTATTCGTTCGAGTAGTTCCTCACTACCTCCAGTTGTTTTAGAACGCTTGGAAGCTACTTTCAATGCTCCAGTACTAGAAGCATACAGCATGACGGAAGCAGCGCATCAAATGACTTCTAATCCGCTACCTCCGAGTACGCGCAAACCTGGAAGTGTTGGTTCTGGGTTCGGTGTAGAAGTGGGAATTATGGATGAAGATGGCAAATTGCTATCGTCAGGGCAATTGGGTGAGATAGTCGTTAAGGGTGCAAATGTGTTTGATGGTTATGAAAATAACTCAGAAGCTAATGCTAAGGCTTTTAGAAACGGTTGGTTTCGTACTGGCGATCAAGGCGTGATTGATGCAGATGGCTATCTTGCTTTGACTGGGCGCATCAAAGAGTTGATTAACCGAGGTGGAGAAAAGATTTCTCCTGTAGAAGTTGATCATGTTTTACTGCGTCATACTGCTGTTGCAGAAGCCCTTTCATTTGCTGTACCGCATAAAACTTTAGGTGAGGATATCCATGCAGCGGTAGTTTTAAAAGATAATACAGTAAGCGAACAAGAATTGCGCCAACATTGTTCAGAACTTCTTGCAGAATTTAAAGTTCCCCGTCAATTGCATATTCTAGAAGAATTACCACGAGGTGCAACGGGTAAATTGCAACGGTTGAATATGGCAAAGTTGCTGAAACTGGAAGATTGATATCATTTCTAGTTATTCAATTAGAATATCCTTGAGTTATTAACCACTAGCCACTAGTCACTAATCACGATGAAAATTTGTATTGTTGGTGCAGGTGCTATTGGAGGATATATTGGTGCTAAGTTGGCGCTTGCTGGCGAACAAGTTACTTTAATTGCACGCGGGGTGCATCTGCAAGCTATACAGGAAAAAGGTTTAACGCTACGTAGTGCAGATGGTACAGAAGAGTTAGTTAAACATGTTGTTGCGACGCAAGATATTGCTGCTGCTGGAACTCAAGATGTCGTGATTGTGGCGTTGAAAGCGCAGAGTGTACCAAGTGTTGCGGCTAGTTTAACTGCGTTGTATGGTGATGAAACTGTTGTTGTTACTGCCCAAAATGGCGTTCCCTGGTGGTATTTTCGTAAACTAGATAGTCCTTTTGCTGATTATTGCATTCAGTCTGTCGATCCTCAAGGAGTTGTGGAAGCGCATATTCCTGTCGATCGCGTGATTGGGTGTGTGGTGTATCCTGCTGCTGAACTTGCAGCCCCAGGAGTAGTACAACATATTGAGGGCGATCGCTTTTCTTTGGGCGAACTGGATAGTACTAAGAGCGATCGCATTCAACAACTATCGCAAAGTTTTCGTCAAGCTGGAATCAAAGCCCCTGTTCGCAACCAAATCCGCAATGAGTTGTGGGTGAAACTGTGGGGAAATTTAGCTTTTAATCCCATTAGTGCGTTAACTAGATGCACATTAGAAGAGATTTGTCAATATTCTTTGACGCGAGAACTGGCAAAAAATATGATGCTTGAAGCGCAGGCGATCGCAGAAAAACTGGGAGTTGAGTTTGGTATTTCCCTAGAGCAACGTATCGAAGGAGCAGAAAAAGTAGGCGCACACAAAACCTCGATGTTACAAGACATTGAAGCGCACAGATCGACTGAAGTGGATGCGATCGTTGGTGCAGTTGCAGAACTCGGAAAATTAACGCAGACACCAACTCCTTATATTGATGCGATTTATGCGAGTGTTAAATTACTTGAAAAATCCGTAATTTGAACAGAAGCAAAGAGGTGCTGTGATGAGTTTAATGGATTATGCAGCAATGTCTTATCAAGAGTTGAGGCGTTATTTTCTGACTCATCAAGATGATACTGCTACATTTCCAACACGGTTGTTATGGAGTACTACCACAAAGCACTTGTTCCACAACTTGACGAATTGCATCAACGACTAACTCTGGTTTATCGAGTTGGATTGCGTGTCCACTTTCGCGAGCAATAATATGAATGCCTTGGGGGGACTCACTAGCCAAATCTGCATGTAATTCTTGCAGTTTCTGAAGCACATCTTGGGTTATATCGAAGTCTGGCTTTCCAGACGACAAGACAATTAGAGGGATGTCAGGAAATGGCTTTATCTTTCGTGCTTGTTCAACCTGGCTCATGCTTATTGATACCGCAGCTGACTCTTGAGCAAAGGTTTTGCCAAACTGTGTTTGAGAATAGAGTGCTTTAGCAAGAGGTTGCATTGAAGGTGGAAATTTTTGAAATAGACCAGCCGCCATAGGCAAAGAATCAAAAGCGACAAGCAAACGAAGCAGCCCGATACGAGCTATAATCGGCACTACATGAGTTAAAAATCTTTCAAGTCGTTGGTTCAATTCAACCCATTCGACTGGTGTCTCCTCATACATTCTCTCATGAGCAACATCCACTAAAACCATCCCTGCAACTTCTTCTGGATAGCAATAGGCAAATAAGCGACTAAATAAACCACTTAAAGACATTCCCACTAAGACATATGGCGGCTCAATTTCAACCTCTCTCAAAAGTTGCCGCAACTCACTAACAACTTGTTCAGCCGTGCGTGATTCTGAACTTATATCACTCCAGCCATAACCCGCTCTATCGTAGGTTAAAATCCTCGCAAATTTAGCCACTTCAGGCTGCACTAGTTGCCAATCTAAGTGAGTGCCTCCGGTTCCACTATCTACAACGACTGTTAAGTGACCTTCACCCATAATTTGATAGTGCCAAGTTTTACCATTGATTTCAATTAATTTTCCAGATGGCGGAAACTTTCGGCGATCGCGACTTGTGGCAAGTGCTTGATAAATGACTCCAAACCCGACTACTCCAATCATTACCCCAAGGGGTACAATAAGCCATAGCATCTTGTTGATTCCTCAAGCGTCAGTCCGTTTGCAATTGTCTTACTTGGTCATTGTCTGGCTTTTTGCTCTACGTCGAAAAATCTTTAACCTGCTAATGCAATACCGTCTGCACGCGGTTCAGAAGCAGCTACTAAGGTTTCTCCTTGTCGTAAGATGATTTGACCTTTACCAAAGTTGCGGCGTTCGGCAATAATTTGAATATCGTGTCCGCGATCGCCTAATGCTAGGGCAACAGATGATGGTACTGTGGATTCTAATAACACAGTCTTACCTGTCGTAAACTGCCAGCGAGGTGCATCTAAAGCCGCTTGGGGATTCATGCCGTAATCTGCTAAGTTAACTGCAACTTGAAGATGTCCTTGTGGTTGCATGTGTCCGCCCATAACACCAAATGGTCCTAGTGGGCGATTGTTTTGAGTAAGAAAACCTGGGATAATAGTATGAAATGGACGTTTTGCGGGTGCGATTTGATTTGGGTGTCCTGGTTACAACGTAAAACCTGCGCCGCGATTTTGTAAAGCGATACCTGTCTGGGGAACTAAAATTCCACTACCAAAACCCATGTAGTTTGATTGAATAAAAGATACCATTAAGTCGCGATCGGCAGTGGCAAGATACACTGTTCCGCCTTGGGGTAAATCTGATTGGGCAAATATGGCGTGTTCTTTAATTAACTGTCGTCTTTGCGCTGCATAAGTTTTATCAAGAAGGCGATCGCTTGTCACTTTCGTGTGTTCAGGATCGCCGACGTGGGCTTGAACGTCTGCAAAAGCGAGTTTCATTGCTTCAATTTGCAGATGATAACTTTGTACCGAATCGCGCGGGTAACGCGATAAATCAAAACCTTCGAGAATATTTAACGCCATTAAAGCAGCAATTCCTTGCGTGTTTGGCGGAATCTCCCAAACTGTTAAATCGCGATAATTTGTGGAAATTGGTTGTACCCATTCGGGTTGGTGATGAGTAAAATCTTTTGTTGTCAGTGTTCCTCCAGTATCAGCAGCAAAATCAGTAATTTTTGCGGCTAAATCTCCACGATAGAAGCTTTCTCCTCCTGTTACAGCAATTTCTTTTAAAGTTTTGGCGTGTGCTAAACTTCCCCAAATTTCACCTGCACGAGGGGCGCGACACGAAGGAAAAAACACTTGTTTAAATGCTTGAAATTCTGGAGCATCCAGTGATAATAAGTAAGATGCGGCTTGCCATGCTCTTGCCGTTTCCGGAGATACAGGAAAACCTTGTTCAGCATAACGAATGGCTGGGGCAAACAATTGCTCAAATGGCAGTTTACCCCAACGTTCCCACAGCGATCGCCACGCAGAAACTGCCCCTGGTACTGTCACCGTTAACCAGCCTACAAGGGGAATTTGCGTAATGTTATCAAGCTGAAGGTTTTGCGGACTTTTACCTGATGCATTCAATCCATGTAATTGTCCATCCCATACTAAGGCAAAGGCATCAGAACCAATGCCATTAGAAGTTGGTTCGACGACTGTAAGGGCGATCGCCATCGCTAACGCCGCATCAACCGCATTACCCCCAGCCCAAAACATCTCCATTCCAGCCAAAGTTGCTAAGGGTTGACTGGTACTAGCAGCGTAGTTCTTTCCCAGAATCACCCGTCGCGAGGAAGCATAAGGGTATTGAGTTAAGTCGAACGACATTAAGATTGACCTTGATTCACTGTTGCTTGAATTGAGTTTAAGTCAAGATCGAACTTATCAGCGATCGCTTCCATAATTCGTGCTGCTTCGGGTGTGATAATGCCATCTTTTTGAGCAATTCTATAACACTGTGCCAACAAAGGAATTGCAAAATCGCGATTAAGTTGGTTTAAAAGTGTTTCTAGAGGTTGGGGTGATTTGATGTTGTTACCAATGCTTGCGAGTGAAGATTCACTGAAATGAAGGTTTTTTAATTCAGGGAGAATCTCTTCCCAGGATTTCTCTGGGTGAGTTGCTAGGATCATGTGTACGAGAACTTGATCCATGACAGCTTCTTGGGCGATCGCCGTTTCAGCATAGCGATCGCTTTGTTCTTTTATGTCTGCGAGTGTTTCCTCAGAATCGATTGAGGTATTGTTATCTAACTTAGCCTCATAAAAGCGACAAGCTGCATATCCTACTGAATACATAATTGCCGCATTAGAACTTGAACCAATCATTGCCCCAGCAAAGGGAATATTACGCAGTAAGCCTAAGCCTGCGGTACGCAATAAACGTCCACCACCTAATGCTAAACCGAAGATTGCTAAAACTTCACCTTTACGTGCTGGTTCTTTTAAATCAAGTCCGTAAGCAGCTGCAATCTGGTACACCATTTCTGCTTGCAAGCGTGTCGTTGCAGCTAAATCAACTGCAAGCAATGCTAAAGCCGCACCTGGGAGAATACTACTTGCTAAACCAATTCCACCGGCGTATGTAGCTTTTTCCACCATGATGCGATGGGCGATTTCACTGGGTGACTCATGGGGATACTCTCGTTGTAACTTTCTCACTTCCTCGGTTGCTTTTGTGACATCAACGTTATCAGTTGCGCCGACTATCCATTGCAGATTGAGAACGCGAGAAAAGCGACGTACTAACCAGTTGTCGCCAACAAAGCTAACCGCTTCGCCAGCAGTTTGTGTTGCTTGAGAAATGAGATCGTGTGTTTGTTTTGTCGCTGCTTCACCAGCTTCTACTGCAGTTTGAGCCAGAGATAAGCCTGTTTGGGCAGCAGTCGTTGCTACTGCTACAGTGACATCACCAACTGTTTTGGCAAAGAAATCAAATAGTGATGCAGCATCAGATTTATCCTCTGTTTCTGTGTTTTTTGGAGAAGACGTGGAATTCTCAGTTTTTGGCGGAAGAATTGTCACTTCAATATCTGATGCATCGGATGCAGGCGATTGCTTGGGATCTGTCATAAGTAAACTTGATTTGAATTAACTTTACTTTCCTTGTAACGGAAATAATAGAGATAAAGCATCTACCTGTGATCGCATCTTAGCAAGTAACAAGACTGATCTTTGGTTTAGACTACCAAGTGAGTAGGCATAATTAAATACCACACTTTTTGTTACTGGGTAATGGGTAATGGGTAATGGGTAATGGGTAATGGGTAATTCTTAATAAGTATTTTTCCAATTACCAGTTACCAATGACCAATTACCAGCCTTTACTGAAGACGTCGATCTACTTTAGTTGCGACATCTTGAAGTGATGCTTGTGGTGTGGTGCGATTGAGTGACATGACTGCTGTAAATACGCCCACATTTCCCCGCCGAAAGCTACCAACATCAACTTGCGCCCTTTGATTTAATGCACCTATTGCGAGTGTCGCTCCTGCTGAAGAATTCCCAACATTTAAGCGATTTGGTTGGTGTTGGAGAAGATTAGCTGCAACACCAATTTGAGGTTGCAATTTAGCAAATAACTGTTGCCAATATTGTGGTTGTTCGACCTGTCTTAGATTAGCATCGAAGCGTAGTATGCTTAATGGTTGACTTGGTATTGTTGTCGTAAAGCCGGAAACAACTTCTAAGGTATTAGGGTTGACATAAACAAAGTAATCGTTGATTTGCAGATTTTGTTTCGTTAAAAGTGGCACGAATTGACTCAAGTAAGCTGCAAGTTGTGGTTTAAAAGCTGAAGGAACTTCTTCAAAACCTGCTGGTAAATCTTCGAGTCTGAGAGTAGCAGTTGATGTGGCTTGTTGTACTAATTGAGATGGTGGTGTGGCAGCATGGATGTTGTGAGGAGGGATAGCAACTATGGAAATTGCAGAGACTAAAGCAAGCGATCGCTTCCAGCTTTTACCAGTTTTCATTACAAAAAACATTCTTATATACAAACATGACTGACTTCTACTAGTGTCTCTATAGTTCCTGCACTTCAAGTAACTAAAATTCAGCACTACACAGTAAATCAACTAAATTAAATGTGGGATAGGTATCTTGCCTGTCTGGAACTAATAGATTATTGTTGTGTTGCTTTCACTGTTCTCAGTTCAACATCAAAGCTTTAGTGCAAAACAGGGCTTCTATGCGTCCCCATTTCGACATAAAATTTGTACAACATCCTGAGGTTCTCTCCATTACTGGTCTGTTCCTTAACCCATATTTTTAGATTGCTATGGCTATTGGCTACGTTGCCCTTGTTCTCCACGCCCATTTACCCTTTGTTCGTCATCCCGAAAGCGATTACGTACTCGAAGAAGAGTGGCTTTACGAAGCGATTACAGAAACATACATTCCCTTGCTGCAAGTCTTTGAAGGACTTAAGCAAGACGGTATAGATTTCAAAATTACGATGAGCATGACACCGCCATTGGTGTCGATGTTACAAGATCCGCTGCTGCAAGAGCGATACGATCATCACTTAGCCATGTTAGAAGAATTGGCTGAGTTGGAAGGGGAGCATAATACGCACAATGGTCATATTCGCTATTTAGCAGAACACTACGCAAGTGAATTCAACAAAGCACGTCAGTTGTGGGAACGCTATGATGGCGATTTGGTAACAGCATTTAAGCAGTTTCAAGATAGCAATAACTTAGAAATCATTACCTGTGGCGCAACTCATGGCTATTTGCCATTGATGAAAATGTATCCTCAGGCAGTTTGGGCACAAATTCAGGTAGCTTGCGAACACTACGAGCAAACTTTTGGTCGTGCGCCTAGAGGAATTTGGCTGCCTGAATGCGCTTACTATGAAGGCTTAGAGCGAATGTTGGCTGATGCTGGCTTGCGCTACTTCCTCACTGATGGACACGGTATTCTCTACGCCCGTCCGCGCCCGCGTTTTGGCAGTTATGCACCTATTTTTACTGAAACTGGTGTTGCTGCATTTGGACGCGATCACGAATCTTCACAGCAGGTTTGGTCATCAGAAGTGGGTTATCCTGGTGCGGCAGAATATCGCGAGTTTTATAAAGATCTTGGCTGGGAAGCTGATTACGAATACATCAAACCATACATCATGCCCAATGGACAGCGCAAAAATACGGGCATCAAATATCATAAAATCACTGGTCGCGGTTTAGGTTTATCGGATAAAGCACTTTACGATCCCTATTGGGCGCGGGAAAAAGCCGCAGAACACGCGGGTAATTTCATGTATAATCGCGAACGCCAAGTTGAGCATTTGCATGGGATGATGCATCGACCACCAATCATTGTGTCACCTTATGATGCTGAATTATTCGGTCACTGGTGGTATGAAGGTCCTTGGTTTATCGATTACTTGTTCCGCAAGTCTTGGTACGATCAAGGCACTTATCAAATGACGCACTTGGCAGATTATTTAGTTGCCAATCCAACACAGCAAATTTGTCAACCTTCGCAATCGAGTTGGGGTTACAAAGGTTTTCACGAATATTGGTTAAATGAAACCAATGCTTGGATTTATCCACACTTGCATAAAGCTGCGGAACGGATGATTGAACTATCACGCCGAGAACCTGCAGATGAACTAGAATGGCGGGCATTAAACCAAGCTGCAAGAGAAGTATTACTAGCACAATCATCAGACTGGGCGTTTATTATGCGCACAGGAACAATGGTTCCTTATGCAGTAAGAAGAACGCGATCGCATTTGATGCGTTTTAATAAACTCTACGAAGATATCAACATCGGTAAAATCGATAGCGGCTGGTTGGAAAAAGTAGAGTCAATGGACAATATTTTCCCTAAAGTTAACTACCGCGTGTATCGTCCGCTTTAAAATTCATGAGGGTGGGATATTCCCACCTTTTTTATTTATGGGCATTACAGGATTATTTCACATTGCCATCAAAACAAACGACTTAGACGCAACTATTGATTTTTATACTCAGTTAGGATTACGTAAAGTAGAGCGACCTGATTTTGGTTATCCTGGTGCTTGGTTGGCGTGTGCAACTCCTGGAGGCGAAGCAATTATCCATATTTATGCAGGAGGTGCAGCATTAGGAACAGAAGGAAAAGCACCCTTAGGAACCGCAGCAATTGACCACATTTCACTCACAGCGACAGGTTTCCATCAGTTTCGCCAAAAGTTTCAACAAGCCAATATAGAATGGCGTGAATTTATTGTTCCTGGAACAAATTTGTGGCAATTGTTTGTTTATGACCCCAATGGCGTGCAATTAGAGTTAACATTTGATGGTGCATTTGAAGAAGAACCGCAACCTGATATGTCACTAGGAAAAGCATACGTTGCAGGTAGTAACTTTTTTAAAGCTAGGAACTAATCATATTAATCACAATTAGGCGTGTCGCAATACAAACGCCTCAACTTTTCTAGAAATGAATTTTGAGTTTTTGCTTGCAGTTCCGTTATGGGGTTAGAACCAGCTAACAGCGAATCGCTAGCATCACGGGAGAACTGCTGGACAAATTTGATGCGATCGCGTCGTGTTGCTGTAAAACTCTCGACTAATGCAGGTACAGAGAAGTTTCGCTGATGTGCTAAATAACGACGCACTTGCGCCACAAAAAAACAACCATCTTCAAAAGCTTGCGTTGCGCCTTGTCCTAAAGTTGGAAACATGGCATGAGAGCTATCGCCTAAACATAGTATATGACCCCGTGCATCACCAAACGCTGGAGGAATTTCTTGAATTCTTGCCCAATGAATTTGTGCGATATTTTCGCAAATCGCAGCAACTAAAAACTCACAAACTTGACTATAGCCTTGCTGTGGTTTGTAGCATTGCCATAAAAAATCAGGTGATTTTGCTGTTTCTGGAATGACTAAATCAGCTGCAATAGGAAACGAACCTGCAATGTATACTTCATCTCCAGGAATACTAAAAGCAAGCAAGCGCGAACCATTGTGAAACCACTGCTGGTAATCATCAATTAATTGTGGTGTGTTGGGAACGAGTAAACGATAAATGCAAGTTCCTAAATGTGCAGGTTGGGGTGTATCAATAAATGTCTGTCGTACTTGGGAATAGCGTCCATCACAACCAAGAATAAGGTCAATTTCGTGAAATTGATGACGTTTTCCAGTAACTTGATCTGCAACAACTAAATATAAAGGTGCTGATGAGTGCGTATAACCCATCTCTACGACGGTGGTATTGTAATAAACGTTGGTCAGATGCGATCGCATTTGTCGATACAATTGTGACCAGCGAATCCGAATTCCAGGATTATCTGCTACTTGCAACAACGGTAAATCAAAAATCACTCTACCATCGGTTAACCCTGCTTTCCAGGAATTCCACGGCAAACTTGTTCCTGCTGTTTGCAATGCTGCTGCTAATTCAGGATCGATCTGTTGTAGGATTTTGAGTGCGTTTGGACCTACATTTAACCCTGTTCCTGCTAAAAGATTTTCTTCTGGTCCTTTTTCAATACAGAAAATTTCTACTTCTAATTGCTGCAATCCTCTCACAATCAAACAGCCAGCCACACCCGCCCCAATTACCGCAATTCGCAGTGGTTTGCTCATACTATTTGAATTAATTTACCTTTGCCTAAGCTCTCATTGAAAGCAGATGCGATCGCTGTATATTGCAATACAGAAACTTAGCAGTTGCCTCAACTTTAATGCGATCGCAGTCATTATCCGGTGATGATTCAAGGTGATCAAACGTTGTTCTCGTTTTATTCTCATTACCACATCCTTAATCCTCTTTTCTGGTTGCGGTTCACCTTCAGCAAATTCTCCGACAACCAACCCTGTTAGCCCCGCAGCTAGCCCTGCTGCAAATACGAATAATAACTTGACAAATGTCAATGTTCAGCTATCTTTTCTGTTTCAAAGTTTGGATGCACCCTTAGTTCTTGCTATCAATAAAGGGTATTTTGCCGAAGCAGGATTGAATGTTACCTACGAGCGAGGATTTGGCAACGTAGACACAATTAGTAAGCTTGGTGCAGGTGCATTTGATATTGCTTTTAGCGATATTTATAATACGCTGGAATTTAATGACAAAAATCCCAACGATAAAATCATAGCAGTTGCCGTTCCTTTTAATAAAGCACCTTTTGCCGTTCTCACTTTGGATCAGGCGATCGCCTCACCACAAAATTTAGCAGGTAAAACCCTCGGTGCACCAGCTGGGGATGGTCCGCGCAAATTATTTCCGCTATTTGCCAAAGAAACAGGAGTCGATCCAAATTCAGTTACTTGGACAACGATGGAACCAAGACTGCGCGAAACATTTCTCCTCCAAGGGAAAGTAGACGCCATTAGTGCTTTTTCGACTTCAGCTTTACCATCTTTACTCAAAGGTGGAAAAAGCATGGAAGATATTCAAGTTTTTTACTACAATGACTTTGGCTTAGACTTTTATGGCAACGCTATTTTAGCTAAAGAAAGTTTTATTCAACAAAATCCTGAAGTTATTCGCGGTTTTGTCAAAGCATATCTTAGAGGAATGCAAGATACCCTGAAAGATCCCAATGCAGCTTTAGATGCAGTTGTTGCAGCAGATCAAAGCAAATTAATTGATCGCGAAGCAGAGAAAGTTCGGTTACAAGTCGCACTTAATGACTTAATTATTACTCCTGAAGCAGAATCTCTTGGTTTAGGTGCAGTCGATCCACAGCGGTTACAAACATCAATTACACAAACAGTCGAGGGTTTTGGGTTAAAAAGTCAACCAACGGTTACAGATATCTTTACTGATGAGTTTTTACCACCCAAAGAAGAACGTATTTTACCACCACAAAATGAGCGACAACCGTTGTCTTAAGAACTGACAATAACGTCCATTTGAAAGTGCGATCGCACTTCTTTGGCAAGCATTATTTACTCTTAGAAAAAGTTTAAAAGCTACTATTTTTAAACTCTTTTAATCATAGTATTTGATTTGCTTAATAACAATACACAGCTCATCAAAACTTCTAAACAAGAAAGAAGCCGTGAAAAATCAAAAACTCAATTTCCATCCGCGTTGCTTTTATCTATTAGTTTGGCTTCTTGTTAGTGTCGCCCTACCCTTTAGCCGCACAAACGCCACACCAATTCAAGGAAAATGCGATGCAAGAACTGATCGAAAACCGAGATATGCTTTAATTTCTGCTTTTTCTGGAGAAGCCGATCGATTTATTAGTGAAATGCGCCGCAATAACAGCGAGAACCGCTATGAAGGCTGTGTCGTTATTAATGGTCATCGCTTTAGTAAGGGAAGATTGCGCGGTAAAGACGTTGTTGTTGTATTAACGAACATTAGCTTAGTTAATGCAACGATGGTTACGCAACTCACTCTTGATAAATTTAGAATAAGCAATATTATTTTTAGTGGTATTGCTGGTGGAGTTGGTGGAGTTGGTGCAAACGATGACGATCCCAACACTCCTAATGAAACACCTATTGGATCTGTCATTATTCCCAAACGTTGGGGTTTTCATCAAGAAATGTATTTTAATAACACTGCTGAAACTGTCCCCTGTGCAGCTATACCAGGACTTCAGCTAAATCACGTATTACAAGATCCTATCCAAGAAGCCGCAACGTGCAATT
Organism: Gloeocapsopsis sp. IPPAS B-1203; assembly: GCF_002749975.1. Classification (NCBI taxonomy): domain Bacteria; kingdom Bacillati; phylum Cyanobacteriota; class Cyanophyceae; order Chroococcidiopsidales; family Chroococcidiopsidaceae; genus Gloeocapsopsis; species Gloeocapsopsis sp. IPPAS B-1203. The sequence continues at coordinate 193,546 of NZ_PEIG01000003.1, forward strand.
TTCTCTTTGGAATTGCAACGCAACCAGGACAAGCTAACCAAGAAACACTTTTTCAACCGGATGCAAAAAACGCATTTTTCCGCGATACTAACGTTAGTTCTGATAATACTCCACAGTACTACTTAGACAGAAATAACTTGCAACAACTGCGCCAAGTTCCCTTTCCAGGGATACCTGCATCAGAGAATCAAGAATTGAAGTTTTGGTTTTTAGTCGATCGACAGATGTATAAAACAGCGCGTAAACTTAATGTTGAGTTGCTAGATTGTCCGCAAGTCGATCAATTAGGTAGATGTACGACAACTCCTCTGGTTCCACCACAGTTAATTGTTGGTCAAAATGGATTGTCAGGTTCTACCTTTGTTGATAATGAGCAGTATCGGCGATTTGTTGCAAATACACTTAACTTTGACGAAAATGGCGATCGCAACGAAGATACAGATGTCTTAGTCCTCGATATGGAAACTACAGCTTCGGCAATGGTGGCATATTCTAACAATGTACCGTTTATTGCAGTACGCAGTGTTTCTGACTTAGCCGGTGGAAGTGAATCAGCAGCAGTACAACTTAATACTTTCTTTGCTGTTGCTGCCGAAAATCAAGCACGAGTTGTTTTAGCGTTACTAGACGCGCTGTAGAATTAGTTTTGGTAATGGGTGTAATAGGTAATCGGTAATGGGTTCAATACTCACATGAATCTTAGCTAATACCCATTTTTATTTTTGCTTGACTTATAACAAACGTTCGATATAAGATATTTGGCAAAGCAATTTACAATGCCGATTTAATAAAAGACTGGGGTTCGCTCGTTATTCTATGCCCAAAATTGTTGACCATGACCAATATCGCAAAGAGTTACTCACAAAATGCTTTGATTTATTTGCAACTAAAGGTTACGCCTCGGTAACAATGCGTCAAATAGCCCAAGAAATAGGAGTATCAACAGGAACTCTATATCATTACTTTCCGAGTAAGCAAGCTTTATTTTGGCAGCTATATGACGAATTTAATGAACGAGACACTGCAAGTATGAATGCCGTATTGAATAATATTCATACTTTACAAGAACGAATTACAGCAATTTTTGATTACATTGCCCAGAACGAAGATTATTTCTTCAAACAATTTCTGATTACAGGCGACTTTTATCAACAACAAGATCGCGAGGAAATTTTAGCAAATGAAACCCTCAAGCGCAACTATAAGTTAAATCAAGAGTTTGTTGCCAAAGCTTTGGAGACTGACGATCCGGCTGTAGTTAATTTTGCAATGTGTTTAGCAACAGGAATTATGGTTGTACGTTTATTTGAAGGCAATGTTGTTGAATATGCTGAGCAAGCACAACTGTTTCATAAAATGCTAACGCTTTATTTACAAGATGTATCGCTTAAAAGTTGGTAACTGGTAACTGGTAATTGGAAAGACTACTTATTAAAAATCACCCATTACCGATTACCGATTACCGATTACCCAACAAAAAAGGAAAAAATCAATGGCGCTTGGGCTATTCTCTAAAGGAGCAAATCGCAAGTTAATTGGGTTAATTGTTTTAGCAATGCTTACCGGAGGTATTGCATATTATGGAATTTCTCAGTTTGGACAAAGAAGGACACCTCAACCTACTGCAACGGTTCCCATTGTTAAAAGAGTCACCGCTTTAGGAAGAATCGAACCTGAAGGTGAAGTCATTCGCTTATCTGCACCATTAGCGTTAGATGGCGATCGCATTTCCCAAATTCTCGTTCAAGAAGGTGATAGAGTGCAAACAGGACAAGTTGTAGCAGTATTAGATTCACGCGATCGCCTGCAAGATGCCTTGCAACAAGCCCAACAACAAGTTAAAGTCACTCAAGCACGACTCGCACAAGTTAAAGCAGGTGCAAAACGCGGACAAATTCAAGCCCAGCAAGCCACAATTACGCGACTAGAAGCTGAACTCGCAGGTGAAATTGCTGCCCAAAATGCCGCGATCGCTCGTTGGCAATCAGAAGTTCGTAACGCCAATGCAGAGTATAATCGCTTTCAACAGTTGTATCGACAAGGTGCTATTGCAGCATCTAGCTTAGATAACAAACGTTTAATTGCTGAAACCGCCCAAGCCCAACTTGACGAGGCGCAACAAACTCAAAGTAAAACGATAGAATCTCTCCAAGCGCAACTCAAAGAAGCACGCGCAAACCTAAATCAAATCTCAGAAGTCCGCCCAGTTGATATTCAAGCCGCCCAAACTGAAGTTGAAGAAGCGATCGCCTCAGTTAACCGCGCCCGCACTGATTTAGCACAAGCCTACATCAAAGCACCAAGATCAGGACAAATTCTCAGAATTCACGCGCGAGTCGGCGAGAAAATTAGCGATTCTGGAATTGCCGATTTAGCCCAAACTGATACCATGCTAGTGATAGCAGAAGTATACCAAACCGACATCAGCAAAGTCAAGCCAGGACAAACCGCAATTGTTACCAGCGAAGCGATTAACGGCAAACTTCAAGGAGTTGTATCGCACGTAGGTTTACAAGTCGATCGCCAAAATGTTTTCAGCAATCAGCCAGGAGAAAATCTCGATCGTCGCGTCGTTGAAGTCAAAATTCGCCTTAATCCTACAGATAGTCAACAAGTTACTGGGTTAACAAATTTACAAGTACAAACAGCAATTGATCTTTAACCTTATTTATAACGAATGTGCGATATGCAAGAAAAAATCATGAATACACCAGTAGTTAAGTTAAAGCGATCGCAAATTGATGCAGCAAGCGAAGTTTTAGCCCAAGCATTCAACAATGATCCGATGTTTAGATACTTTGCATTAGAAGACGAACCAGCAAGGTTAGATCTGATCAACTGGGTGGCAAAAACAATCTTGCGCTACAGCCAACACTACAACCACATCTACACAACGCAAGACGACCTAAAAGGAATTGCCGTATGGCTACCACCAGGAAAATACCCACTCAACGATTTACGATTACTCCTATCTGGATTATATAGAATTCCTCCTAAACTGCGTTTCAATAGATTCAGACAACTAATCGCCCTCTACTCCAAGATTGAAGAATACCATCAACAAGATCTACCGGAAAAACACTGGTATCTAAATATGCTAGGCGTTTCACCCGCATATCAAAGCCAAGGAGTTGGTAGTTTACTACTACAGCCAATCCTCAAGCAAGCAGATCAAGAAAAACTCCCCTGCTACCTAGAAACCTCTACCGAAAAAGGTGTGCGCTTTTATCAAAAACAGGGCTTTCAAGTACTGCGATCCGGTACATTCCTAGAAATGAATCTCTCCTACTGGACACTCAAACGAGAACCGCAATAGGTAACTGGTAACTGGTAATTGGTCATTGGAAAAAACTTACTAAGAATTACCCATTACCCATTACCCATTACCCATCACCCCTTACCAAAACGCTATCACTATGCTTCCTAAATGGCTGCGCCGTACACCCTTAGCATGGCGACAACTCCTCAAAGAAAAAACTCGCCTGCTTGTAGCATTAGCAGGAATAGGCTTTGCAGATATGCTGATGTTTGTACAGTTGGGATTACTAGATTCACTTCTAGATTCAGCGACAAAACCCCATCAGAATCTCCACGCCGATTTGGTATTGATTAATCCACAGTTTCAAACGCTGATTGATGTGAAAAGCTTTTCGAGAATTCGATTGCAACAAGCTTTAGCAGTTGATGGTGTGGCTTCAGTGCGATCGCTCTACACTGGTAATGCGCAATGGCGGAATCCTGACACGCTTCTGAATCGAGGTATTATGGTATGGGGTATTGATCCAGTAAACCCAGCGTTTAACTTTCCCGAAATTAATCCACATTTGGATCAGTTGAAGCAACTAGATCGGTTAGTATTTGATCGCGCTTCTCGACCAGAGTACGGGGCGATTGCTGAATTAGTTAAACAACAAGGAACTCTACAAGCACAAGTTAATAATCGCACTGTTCAAACAGTAGGTTTATTTACACTCGGGGCTTCTTTTGGTGCAGATGGTAACATCATCACTAGTGATTCTACTTTCTTCCGGCTATTTCCAGAGCGTCAGCCAGATCAAATTGATGTTGGGTTGATGAACTTAGAACCAAAAGCAGACGTTGAAACTGTCAAAGCAGCACTCCAAGCTAGTTTACCAAATGATGTAAAGGTAATGACTCCGCAAGAATTTACCCAGATTGAAATTAACTACTGGGAAACTGGAGGTACTGGTTTTATTTTTGGGCAAGGTGTTGTTGTTGGCTTTATTGTCGGTATTGTGATTGTTTACCAAATTCTCTATTCCGATGTTTCCGATCACTTACCAGAGTACGCGACATTAAAAGCAATGGGATACAGCGATCGCTACTTACTCACTGTATTAATGCAAGAAGCTTTACTTTTAGCCGCATTAGGTTTTATTCCTGGATTCTTGTTATCTCTAGGACTTTATCAAATCACATACATGGCGACATTGCTACCAATTGCAATGAAGTTAGAACGCGCCGCCTTTGTACTGTTACTCACAATTATTATGTGTAGTGTTTCCGGTGCGATCGCCATGCGTAAACTACAATCCGCCGATCCCGCTGATGTGTTTTAGGGGGTAATGGGTAATTGGTAATTGGTAATTGGAAGAAGACTATTAACCGTTATCTATCTTCTAATGATCTTAAGTATGCATTTAATTTAGGAGATAGTTCGTCAATGATTTGCTTTAGCTTAACTGATTGTTCGCCATTAATTAACTGTCTCGTGTATGCCAACCGCAACCAGCTAATAGTTTCGTAGAGTGAACCTCTAGCAATTTTAACAAACCGTTGATTGTCTTTAAAATTGTAGCGACCTCTTCCCTCAGCGATATTAGCACAAATACTATCCGCCGCTCTCACAATTTGTTTTCCTACAGTGTCTTTAGCAAAAGTATCCCAATGTTTAACAACTTGCCAAACTTGATTTGCTAAACCTTCAGCCAATCTGTACACATCCAGACTTTCAAAATCAGGTCTTCCCATTACCCATTACCAATCACCCCTCCTCTTAATTCTTCCCATTACCCATTACCAATTACCATGCAACCCGTCATCTAATTCTTCCCATTACCCATTACCCATTACCAATCACCATGCATCCTGTTATTTCTATCAAAAGCCTCAACCATTACTTTGGTGAAGGAACGCTGCGCAAACAAGTTTTATCTGACATCAATTTGGAGATTCAAGCAGGTGAAATTGTGATAATGACAGGACCTTCTGGTTCTGGTAAAACAACTTTGCTAACGCTAATGGGTGGACTAAGATCTGCACAGGAAGGCAGTTTAAAAATTCTCAATCAAGAAATGTGTGGTGCTAGTAAACGGCAATTAATTGAGATTCGGCGCAATGTTGGCTATATTTTTCAAGCACACAATTTAATGACATTTCTCACTGCAAAACAAAACGTACGGATGTCTCTAGAGTTGCATGATGAGATGTTGAATCAAAATTTAGATGCAAAGGCGATTGCCATGTTAGAAGCTGTAGGTTTAGGCGATCGCGTCGATTATTATCCCGAAAAGCTATCAGGAGGACAAAAACAAAGAACTGCGATCGCTCGTGCTTTAATTAGTCGTCCAAAAATTGTTTTAGCCGATGAACCTACCGCTGCACTTGATAAAAAATCTGGGCGCGATGTTGTCGAAATTATGCAAAAGTTAGTTAGAGAGCAGGGATCAACAATTTTACTTGTAACTCACGATAACCGCATTTTAGATATTGCCGATCGCATTCTCTACATGGAAGATGGATGTTTAGTTAATAAACAACTTGTGTAAATTAGTAAACTAAGGGAATTATCTTATTAGTCTTTTCTTTATAGACTTTATAGTCTTCTCCAAATCTACTTTCTAGCATCTCCTCTTCTACACGAATACGATAATCACATGACACAAAACTAGTGAATGTAGTCATTAAAAGTACAATCCAATTAGATACAGCTAGTCCTGCACCAATAGTCATTATAAAAACACCTAAATAACCAGGATGGCGAATAATACTATATAAATCAATATCAATAATTTGGTGTTCTTCAACAATTTGAAGTGTTCGCGTATAAAATTTACCCAGTGTTTGAGCAGCCCAGTATCGAGTTGAAAGACCACTCATCATCATAATAATTCCTATCCAACTAACATATATATTATTCCAATGCCCTAAATTATAAAAATTTAAGATAGGTGCTAACAATACAAGTAAAATACTAAATAAACCATTAGCCCACATCATATAGGAACTATTACGATCAGATAAACCTGGTTGAAGGCTAAGGGCTTGTTCTCCTTTTCTGAGTTTCCTCTCTACAACAAAGTAACAAGCTATTAAAAAATAAGCTAAAAAAGTTGTTATCATTTTCACTGCTTTAGTATAACACTACCAAATTTCATTTAAATCAAGCTCAAAGTCTGGTAGTACATCTTCTCCTGACAAAGAGTTAGGCGATGATAGTATTTCCACAGAATGTCCTAGACGATAAACTTCTACTTGTCGATTTTGCGGATCAATAAGCCAACCTAAGCGCACATCATTAGTAATGTACTCTTGCATCTTCTCTTGTAAAGGCTTCAAGCGATCGCTACTAGAGCGTAATTCAATCACAAAATCAGGTGCAAGCGGAGGAAATTTTTCTTGCTCTTTTGGTGTTAATCTATTCCAACGCTCTAAACTAATCCAAGCAGTGTCAGGAGAACGAAAAGCACCGTTTGGTAACTTAAACTCTGTAGAAGAATCAAAAACTTTACCTAATTTTTTTTGCTTATTCCAAGCGCGGAGTTGATAGTTAATTTCTGAATTGCGATCGCCTGTAATTCCTCCTGTAGGTGGCATAACAATTAAAGTACCATATTGATCGAGTTCAAGCTTTAAATCAGGATTATCCTCACAGATTTTAAGATACTGCTCTTCTTTAATAGGAGCGATCGCACTAAGATTCAACAGCATCATTTTCTCGCGCCTCCCTTAAGTAACTCTAGATATTTAGCAGTCTTAAATCATTCGTGAAAACCTCTATATTTTCTTCTCTCTGTGTCTCTGTGGTTCGTTACATATACTTTGGGTAGTTAGTAAGGCTTTATAATACCAATTACCCAATTTTGCCAACTATACAGCAGCTAGTGATCCTAAGTCTTGATTCACAAAAAACGCTGCACTCCGCGCTGCTTCTAAAATAGTTAACAACCCACTACCAGGATGCACAGCACCACCAATCCAGTATAAATTGCGGACATTCTCAGAGCGAATGGGAGGACGGAATGGACCTAACTGACGCCATCCATGCCCTAAATTGAAAACTGCACCTAAGTAAACATTGTAATCATCGCGCCAAGTATCCGCTGTGTAGCAAGTTTCAGTGACAATATGCTTTTCTACATCTGCAAAGCCTAAAATTGACATCCGTTTAATAACTAAGTTTCGATATACCTGTTGCTTTGTAGCCCAATCAACGCCGTAGGATGTATTTGGAATTGGGGCTAAAACATACAGTGTACTGTGTCCTGCTGGAGCATTACTAGGATCAATAATTGACGGATTGCAGACATAAAATGGAGGATCTGTTTCATCTAATGCAGAATCATCCACCCAAGGGCGATCGCGCTTGCGGATATGTTCAGATAAATATAGTTGATGATGTGGTAATTCATAACGGCGATTAAGACCCAAGTACAGCATAAACGTTGAACACGAAAACTGCATTGATTTAAGTTTGTTGTCGCTGTAACGTCCCCGCGCCGATTCGGGAAGTAAATGTCGCACACCATAACCAAAGTCTGCATTGACAATAACTGCATCTGCAACAATGCGTTCGCCACTGACTAACTCAACACCACGAGTGCGATCGCCTTCTATCCACACCTGTTTAACAGGACAATTCAAGTGAATCTTAACGCCTAAATCCTTCGCCGCATGAGCTAAAGCTTGTGCTAGTCCACGAAATCCACCTTCAGGATGCCAAACTCCACCAGCAAATTCTAAAAAGGGAATCAAGCTAAATATACTCGAACAAACTGTCGGATGCATTCCCAGATACTTCGATGGATAGCTGAGTGCATATACCAAGCGATCGTCTTGAAAAAAGCGCCAAAAATGTTGATACAGTGTTTCCCAAGGACGAAAAGACAAGCCAGTTGCTATTTCACCAGGACGCAAGTATCCCAAAGGCGATCGCACAGGTGAACCTAAATAAGGCTTATAACCTGCCTCATTTTTACGAATATGCTCTGTATACCATCGATCAAATGCTTCTGGTAAATCTGGACGCATTGCCGCAAGTTGTGCTTTAAAAGCATCAAGATCTGAAGTTAGATCTAGCTGGCTATTATCCCAGAATCGTATCCGTGTATTTGGATTAAGCTGCTTGAAGTGAATATAGTCTGTTAACTTTAACCCCGACTCGGTAAATAATTCCTCGTACACGCGTGGTAGCTGTAAAATAGTCGGTCCAGTATCAAAAGCATAATCTCCATCAACAAATCCCCGCATTCTTCCACCAACGCGATCTGCAGCTTCAAAGATTTGTACTGAGTATCCTTGACTCGCTAGTCGCATCGCTGTTGCTAAGCCACCAGGTCCTGCTCCTACAATAATAATTTGTTGTGACATTGCCTAACCTTAAATATACAAGCCTTTCTTTTGCTAGCGTAGCGCCATCACTTGGCAATACTCTGAAGCTATAAGCCAGACGTCACAAATTATTTTAAATGGCTGTAGCGATCGCTCAATATAACTTAAGTCTATGCCAAAGTATCATTCTAGACAACGCAAGACAAGTAAACGCACTATCTCTAAAGCACTGTAAACTACTAATTTATTACCTAAGACACAAAATAGTTGGATGAGATTTTCTTGGTCGAGTATCTTACTCTGATAATAGAATTTTAGGTTAAAACTCGTATCAGTTTAGTTAATAGCCTTTGAAAGGGTTAGCGTATAATTGCTCCTACAATTTGACGCCAACTTCAAATCAATGGGCGCTAATACAAGCCCACTCTGCGTACGACTGGCGATCGCTAAACTTAAACTAATGCCTAGTGCAAATTTTTTCCTTGCATACACTACTCTAATAGCTTGAAGAATTGCTCTAAAGCCGCAACTAACAGCGATCTTTTTGACCCAATTAGCATGTTCCAATCCTCACAACTGATAAAAGTCATCTGAGTAGCCATTACTAGCTACTCAGATGAGCGTAAGCAAGTAGATTTGTAAAAAACTACGGTAAGTCGGTAGGAATACCGTGTTTATCTACAAGACTTAAATTTGGCATACATAGCTTGAAAAAGCAAGTACATAATTAACAATTCCATTTAAAATCTGATTTGCTGTAGCGTGACGAAGTGCAGCGATCGCCGTCACGTATCATGCTGATTGTGCCAACAATCAATTTACTTTTTAAGGAGTATACGTGATTAATGCTGATTGACTTTAATGTAGAGATATGTATGATATGAAAAAATACTATTAAATATCTACTCTTAGTTTCAATAATCTACTTTGTTACTACTGACACAGTTTAAGAAGGAGTAGTTTAATTGCGTTGTCTCGATTGATTTAAAATCAAGTAAGTTTAGTTTTGCTTACTGAGAAGACATTGAAGCAAAAATTTTGTTAACTAATAGCTTTTCTATCTTCAGAGAGAGTACATAAAGAAATCGTGATGTCATAACTGTGTCGATAAAAATGTATTCGTAACCTCAAATACATTAAGTCAGGAATATTAGTCCATCAACCAGGGCAATCAAGTTTCAAAACATGACGGCTGAGTAGCTTATAGACAAAGAGGTGTCGTGGCAGACAAGGTTCTTAATTTTCTTAGAACGTTGAAAAATTAAATTTAGAGCATCACTAATGAACATATCTGTAGAAAGGGCACTAGAAATCTTAGATCAATTCAAGGTGGACTTGAGCGAAGTCCAAGAAATGGTGTTCAAACAAACTTGGGAAGGACGTTCTTACCAGGAAATTGCCAAAAACTCTGGATACCAATTTTCTTATATTAGAGATATTGGTTATCGGCTATGGCAGTTACTATCAGCAGCATTTGAGCAGAAGATTACTAAAAATAATATTCAACAGGTATTAAAGCATTATGTTTTAAGTACCGAATCATCTAAACTCAATAGTAATAATTCAGTATATTTGCCAGAAAAAACACCAGGAACTATCCCTAACACATATCAAACAGAAATCGCGTTGCACAGCAGAGATAGGAAAGAAGCACTTGATATTTCCGCTTTCTTTGAGCGTGGAGCTGAAGTTGCAACCTTAAAACAGTGGATAGCACAACGCTGTCGTTTAATTACGATACTAGGCGTACGGGGAATCGGCAAAACGACTTTAGCTACTATTGCGACAGAACAAGTTCAACAGGAGTTTCAATATTCAATTTGGCGATCGCTACACAATACTCAAACAGTCAACGATTTGCTCAGAGAGATTATTGCAGGACTATGTCCGCATCTAGAGGTTAATTTGCCTCAATCTTTAGAGGGCTTGATTTCATGTTTGATGCAATATTTACGCGAGTACCGCTGCTTGTTAGTATTAGATAGTTATGAGTCCATACTTCAAAAAAAACAAAGATCGGGACATTATTCTGCTGAGTATGAAGGATACGGTCAATTTCTGCAAAGAGTTGCGGTTGAACGTCATCAAAGCTGTGTCATAATCGTTACTCAAGAAAAGCCAATTGGGATCTCAGCGGTTGAAACAGAATACTTACCTGTGCGATCGCTACATGTTCAAGGTTTGTCGCAACAAGCTGCTGAGCAAATTCTCAAAGCCAAAAATCTAAGTTTTACCACAGATGAAGGTAGTGAACTTATCAATGTCTATGATGGAAATCCCTTATTTCTAAGATCTGTTGCAGTATCGATTCAATCTCTATTTGGTGGAGATGTGTCTAGATTCCTATCTCAGAAAACTTTTGTTTTCGGAGATATTTGGGATGCGATCGAGCAGCAGTTCAACCGCTTGTCAATTGCAGAAAAACTTTTGATGTATTGGCTCTCTACCAATGATGACTGGTCCCTCTTATGGGAATGTCCAGATTCACTGCAATTTTCACGCAGAGAAATACTTGAAGCCCTGCAATCTCTGCAACACAGGGCATTGATTGAAATTGACTCTTTCTGCTTAACCCAGCCAGTGGTAATTAAAGAGTATATGGCTGAGTCTATTAAGCATCGCAAGCCTGACGTAATCGAGTTAGTCAAAGCGTCCTAAGTTACGATTAATAGCTTTACTGCAGCCTCGAACAAAGTTACTAGGCTGCAACTGTGTATTTTAAATAAAATTAAATGCATATAAGATTCGTATGTCTTACATTTTCAGTACACCTACGATATTTTTACGATATTTTTTACGATATTTTTACGATGTTTTAAATTGTAAAAAAAAGTGACAGCGTGTAAACTGGCATCTAAAGCAGAACAAAACAGAACAAATACCTAATCTGGTTCGCGATCAACTTTGCCTTTAGCCTTTAGTATTTGGGTCAGTTTGCGTACATAGGGCGTTTCACTTTTCTATTCGATAAGGAATAAGTGCATCAATTATGAAGATTGCTCTAGTCCATGATTACTTAACGCAAAAAGGAGGAGCGGAACGTGTCTTTGAATTACTATGTAGGCGCTATCCTGATGCTGATGTTTTTACATCGTTATATGATGCCAAGAACACAATCGATTTAGGTGAAAGAATCGTTTATACAACTGGGTTACAGAATATTCCAGGAGCAAAAAAGTATTTCAGATTGATGGCTCCACTCTACTTCCCAGCTTTTCGCACTTTAGACTTGCAAGACTACGATCTAATTATTAGTAGTAGTAGCAGCTTTGCTAAAGCTGTTCGTAAAAGAATTGGAGCGAAGCATATTTGTTTTTGCCACAATATAACTCGGTTTTTGTGGGACACCGCAACTTACCTCAGAGAATACCGCGATTATCAATATCTTCATCCGGTACTTGAAAAAATCTTTGGAGCTATGCGGCAAGTAGACTTAAAGTATTCGCAAGAGCCTGATTACTATGTAGCAAACTCTCAAATTGTAGCCCGCCGTATTCAACAAACATATCGAAAACCGGCACTAGTTATTAATTACCCAATTGATGTTACTCAATTTCAGTTCTCTCGAGAAAAAGACGATTTTTATCTAGCGTCAGCTCGCTTAATTAGCTACAAACGTATCGATGTTATTATTGAAGCTTTTAATTGGCTGGGATGGTCTTTAGTCATATTAGGGAATGGACCAGAAAGAGAACGTTTAGAGTCACGAGCTTTAAAAAATATTCGATTTTTAGGTCATGTTAGTGATAAAGAGCGTGCTTTTTTAATGTCAAAAGCAACATCTGTGATTGTGGCAGCATTAGAAGATTATGGATTAGTTCCAATAGAAGCAAATACAAGTGGAACGCCCGTGATTGCTTATGGTGCGGGAGGTGTGCTTGATACACAAATACCTGGCAAAACAGGAGTCTTTTTTCAGCGACAAACACCTGAAGCTTTACAAACTGCGTTGTTAGATGCTAAACAAATTCCTTGGAATTATTTGGAAATTCGCAATCATGCCATAAATAATTTTTCCGAAGAAGTATTTTTTAGCAAAGTTGAACAGTTAATTGAGCAAGTTTTTGATCAGCCAGAACCACTAGCGATATCAAATGTTTGATTTTACAGTTGGTGAGAATACCAATGAATAAAGACAATTTCGCAATGGCTACGGAACAGGAGGCAGGTTACGGACAGCTTTTATCAGTTTTAATGCGTAGGCGCTTTTTGTTATTGTCTGTATTTTTTGGCATCCTGTCGATGGCAACTGTTCTCACAATAATTACAAAGCCAACCTATAAAAGTTCGATGCAGCTTTTAGTTGAGCCTAACTATCAAGGAAAAACTGACCAAGGACAAGGAAAAACCACAGAAAGCGAATTTGCTGACTCTAATGTTGAGGTAGATATTGCAACTCAAATCAACTTGATGAGTAGTTCAATACTTTTACAAAGAGCAGTTTCTTTGTTACAGCCTGAGTATCCTGATATAGATATTAAGTCACTGAGAAAGTCTCTAACACTATCACCTGTACAAGGGCAAGATGGAACTGGTAAAAAAGTTAGGACAAAAATTGTTGAAGTTCTCTACACAGATAACGACCCACAGAGAACTCAAAATGTTCTCAACGCAATGCAGCAAGTTTATCAAGATTACAACTTAGAACAGCAGAAGTTACGCTTAGCAAAGGGTCTGACTTTTATCAATGAGCAGCTACCTGTCATTAAAGATAGAGTTAATCAAGCTGAAAATGCTTTAGAACTATTTCGTGAAAGCAATAATCTCATCGATCCAGAGTTACAAGCAAAAGCACTTACAGATGCTTTAAATAATGTTAAACAAGAACAACGCACAAATAGAAATCAAATTCAGCAAACTCAATCGCGTTTGCACAATTTACAGCAACAGCTTGCTCGTACGCCGCGAAATGCACTAGTTTCCTCGCGTTTAAGTCAATCGCAACGTTATCAAAACTTACTCAATGAAATTCAGAAAACAGAACTCGCCTTAGCGCAGCAACGCTTACGCTACACTGATTCTTCCCCCCAAGTTGAACTTTTGCTGTCTCAGCGCGATACCCAGCGTGAGCTTTTACAACAGGAGATGCAAACAGTTGTGGGAGAAAATGCGATCGCCAGTGAAGAAGATACAACAACTGCAGGACAGCAAGGTCAATTAGATATTAATCTAGCCGGAGAGTTAGTTGAAGCGCAGACAAACTTAGTTAGTCTTCAAGCAAATGCGCAGAGTTTAGCAAATGCAGAGCAGCAGTTGAGCGCAGAAATACAAAGATTTCCTACTCTGCTTGCACAGTACAATCGTCTCTTACCAGAAGTATCAGTTAATCGAGAAACACTCCAACAACTGATGACTGCACGTCAGGAGTTAGGTTTACAACTCGCCAGAGGTGGTTTTGACTGGCAAGTTGTCGAGCAACCAGGGATAGGCGAGCAAATTAGTCCAAGTATTAAGCGGAATCTGTTATTAGGAATCGTTGTTGGGCTGACTTTAGGATGTTTTGCTGCGTTTATCCGTGAAGCAGTTGATGATGCAGTTCACTCTTCGGATGAGTTGAAAAAGCAAGTAGCCCTACCTCTATTAGGTTTAATTCCAGAGTTACCACCAGCAAAACCGAATGGACTTATTAAGTTAAATAAGCAGCAAACACAAGTCCTTCCTATGCTCTGTTTGCAATCGTTTCGCGATGCGCTGGATCTGATTTACAAAAATATTAGATTGCTGACGGCATTTCCAGTAAAATCGTTAGCCGTCACTTCAGCCCTTGCTGGTGAAGGTAAGACAACTTTAGCTTTAGGTTTGGCGATCGCCGCAGCGCGGTTGCACCAAAAAGTATTGCTGATTGATACAGATCTACGTCGTCCTAGTTTACACAAGCAATTAGAACTATCAAACGAACAAGGACTATCAACTTTATTGACAAGCGATCGCGCTTTACCTTGTCGAAGACGCATTCAACTTTTTGGCGCACAGATTGATGTGTTGACTTCAGGTCCTACACCAGTAGATCCTGTGCAGCTATTAAGTTCCTCAAAAATGAAGGAAATGATGCTTGCTTTCGAGCAAGAGTACGATCTGGTGCTACTTGATACTCCTCCTGTTCTTGGTAGGGTAGATGCAATCCAAACAGCATCTTTTTGCAGTGGTGCAATTTTAGTAGCGCGTATTGATCGGGTCACTCGTACAGAAATTACCCAAGTCACAGAAATGTTGAGTCGCACAAATGTGTTTGGAGTTATTGCCAATGCAGCAGCTAATAGCCCTCGGTATAGCAGTACTTACGCTGAATCACCACGTAGCCGATTTTTACTGAATCACTCAGCTGCTGTTGAACGTTAACCACTAAATCACTATTGTAGGAAATGAGGCACAAGATGAGTAGCTTTAATGCGATCGCAATAGAATCAGATTTTCCCGTTCTTCAAAACCAACAAGACATTGGCGTATCACCGTGCAATCTAATTTGGCGACAGCGAAAACTCTTAGTTAAACTGTTCCCTCAATTTAAACAACCGTATATGCCTTCGTTGGATAATCAGCAACGATTAGTAGAGTGTCTGCAACGCTCTCCAATTCAACTTATTCGTCTCGATCATAATTTGAGTGAGGCACAAATTCGATTATGGGCGGACGCAAGTCACCAAGCAAACAAATCAGTTTATCTTGAACTCCCTGCTGCAGAATCAATTGCCAGAAAACGCAGATCATTTAATTGGATTGTCAAGCGTTGCAGTGATTGGCTAGCGGCGATCGTCTTACTACTGTTGCTCATGCCATTGATGGTCTTTTTATCACTGCTAGTTTATTTCTCTTCTCCAGGTCCAATTTTCTTTCAACAATGGCGCGTCGGCGAACGAGGTAAGTTGTTTCGGATTTATAAATTCCGCACTATGGTTGTCGATGCGGAAAAATTGCATCATCAGTTAATGGCTAACCAAAATGGTTTGCATAAACTTGCAGACGATCCTCGGTTAACACGTTTGGGTGCATGGATGCGCAAATACAGTCTCGATGAGTTACCACAGTTATTTAATGTCTTACGCGGTGAAATGAGTCTTGTAGGTCCGCGCCCTTGGGCTTTGTATGATGCAATGCGACTAAATGGAGAAGGAAAAAAACGATTAAATGCACTTCCAGGAATTACAGGAGCTTGGCAAGTACAAGCAAGATCAACTTTACTTGATATTAACGCCGTTAATAATCTGGATTTAGACTATTTGCACAATTGGTCTTTAGCTAGAGATCTCGCGATTTTACTCCAAACTTTTCCTAAAGTTTTATCTGGTTTTGGTGCATTTTAGTCTACTGCGCTATTTTTAAACCCAATCATGCGTTACAAATTTTCGCCTTTTATAGGTTTGCTGAAAAGCACTCACTTTTGGCAAGAGAACTACTTAATTTTACGGGAGTTACAGTATTTTCCTGCGGCTGTCATTTTAGCCATTGTATTTGCTTTGTTAGCAGCAGCTTTTGAGGGTTTCGGTATCGGTTTTCTACTTGCGTTTTTACAAAGTTTAGTAGACCCAAGTGGTACACCATTTCAAACAGGAGTTCATTGGTTTGATGTTTGGGTTTTAGGAATAAATACTTCAAAAATAAGTCGTTTGTATCGAATTTCTGCACTAATTTTAACTGCTACTTGGATTCGGGCAGTATTCAACTACTTGACACAGGTTTATATAGAAGTTGTTCAAAGTAAGTTAATGGCTTGCTTGAAAAAACAAATTTTTGAGCAACTGCAATCAGTGAGTTTAAAGTATTTTACTTCAACTAATTCAGGAGAGTTAATTAATAGCATCACAGGGGAAATCAAAAGTCTCAAGCAAGCTTTTTCTTTAGTAGCTTTTAACATCACTAAAGGTCTGACACTAGCAGTTTATGCGCTCATTTTGTTTCGGATATCTTGGGTACTGACAGTTATTGCCATTCTTTTATTTACATTATTAGCAGTAGGACTTTCTACCCTTAGTAAACGAGTACGCGAAGCAAGTTTTGCCGTATCGAGAGCGAATGGTGCATTTACGGCGATCGCTGTTGAATTGATTAATGGTATTCGTACTGTACAAGCCTTTGCAACCCAAGATTTTGAGCGAAAACGCTTCTATCAAGCAAGCGATCGCGTTGAGGAAGCTACGATTACATCAGTTATGGGATTGGCACTTGTTCGACCTCTTGCTGAAGGTGCTGCTACCACAGTTCTGGTATTAATGATTATTGTCGCGATGACGATATTCGTCGCGAATGGAACGCTAGAGGTTGCCTCATTACTCACATTTTTGTTTGTTTTATTTCGTTTAGTTCCAGCAATTCATGAAATTAATTGCAACAGCGCTCGTTTGAATAGTTTTCGCGGTGCGATTGAGAATATTAAGCAAGTGCTCAGAACTGACGATAAACCTTACTTACTCAATGGCACAAAACAATTTTCAGGATTGCAAAAAGCAATTGAATTTGTCTCACTAGATTTTGGTTACGATCGCGATCATTTAGTCTTAAATAATGTCACATTAACCATCAAGCAAGGGCAAACAACTGCACTCGTTGGTGCTTCCGGTGCAGGTAAATCGACACTCGTAGATTTGATTCCTCGCTTTTACGATCCGACGCAAGGCGATATTTTCATTGATGGAGTCGATCTACGCCAGTTCGATATCAAATCAGTGCGGCGGAAAATGGCAGTTGTTAGTCAAGACACTTTCATTTTCAACACTTCAGTACGCAATAACATTGCTTATGGATCAGACATAGATGAAGCAGCTATTTGGGAAGCAGCAAAACTAGCAAACGCTTTGGAATTTATTCAACAAATGCCCGAAGGTTTTGATACTCAACTAGGCGATCGCGGTGTGCGATTATCTGGAGGACAACGTCAGCGAATTGCGATCGCTAGGGCTTTACTCCGCGATCCTGATATTCTTATTCTCGATGAAGCAACAAGTGCTTTAGATTCAGTATCAGAACGGCTGATTCAAGAATCATTAGAAAAACTCTCTGTCGGGCGAACTGTCATTGCGATCGCACATCGTTTATCTACCATTGTTCGAGCCGATAAGGTTGTTGTGCTTGAACAAGGAAGAGTTGTTGAGCAAGGAAACTATAAAGAGTTATTAGAACAGCATGGCAAGCTGTGGAAATATCATCAAATGCAACATGAGTTAGGTCGAGTTAGCTAAAAAGCTCTCAACTATCAACCTTTACTAAAATTACGGAAAGTATTCACAATAATGATTGCAATTCATGGCTCTTACTACAATAACAATTTTGGCGATCTCCTCTTGATCAAGCTCGTTGAAAATTGGGTAAAATCCAAAGTTAATAGCACTATTGTTTACCCAATGGTAGACAAACAAGAACAAAAAGAGTTTAAAGAACACTTTCCTAATAGTTTTATAGGAATCAAACAACGTGAAACCTGGCAAGCTTTAGTTTGTACTGGGGGCGGATATTTAGGGGAACCAAATTGGAGTCATGGCAAAAAATTAGGAGGTAAATGGAATAAGCAGTTTTTTCGGCGTCATGTTTTACCGGCTGAAATATGTATATGGAGTAATACTCCTTACGCTATAGTAGGTGTAGAAGCAGGTCCACTTTCAAACATTTTCGTTAGACATGAAGTAAAGCGTATTTTATCTCATGCATCTGTACTATCTGTGAGAAATATTGAATCGAAAAAGTTTATTCAAGACACATTAGGTATCGACTCCGAAGTCATAGTAGCACCAGATGCAGCACTGACAATTAGTAAGGAAGATATTCCTACTACTGCTCTTAATTATGTAGATAGTCTCTTAGCTCCTTATCAAGGAATGATATCACTGGGGATTCACTATCCATCTAGATTTCTCTGTGATACTCCTCAAGCAGAACTATTAAGACAAGGCTTATTTTCCACACTTGCTTCGACACCAGATGTCTTACCCGTTGTCTTTTCTGATTGTGGATCTAACAATGTTCCCTCAGACACAGAAAAATTAGCAAAAATCATTCACAATTCAACGGGAAAAGAATGCTTGTCATTACCTTTTAAAGGTATATGGGAAACAGCAGCATTGATCTCAAAATTATCAGCTATTTTAACAACTAAGCTCCACGTAGGTATTGTGGCATATGCATTAGGAGTTCATTGTGAATCATTTGCAACTCATCAAAAAACTCCGCGTTTTTACAAGCAAATTGGTCGTGCTTCACAATGTATTATGTTAGATGATATTTCTGATAAAAACATAGTCATAGAAAAAATTGAGCGTGCTTTACAAGCTGCACGTAATCAAGTTTCACCAATCAACTGCCAAGAATATGAGCAGGTTAAGCAAAATTCATTGATTCACAAACAACTAGTTTTGAATTTTCTTAACTCTACTATTCAAAACTAAAAGTAGTTGCTAATCCTTTATGATGCTCTTAGTCTTAGGTCGATCAAATGGAAAATTCTGTAGCTGAACTTCCCAGTTTTTCTATAGTATTTGAAACAGAGAATCTCTCAAGTGTTGAACTAGAAAACATCTACCTTAGCCTAGCTTCACTTGAAAAACAAAATATGCCAATTACATCAGCCAACGAGTTTCTGATTATTGACGGTGGCTATGCACCTCAAGAAGTAATTGAACAGATTAGCTCAAAATATACCTGGATTAATATCAAACAAATCCCAGGAATCGGCTACCATGAAGCAAAAATGATGGGTGCTACCCTAGCTACAGGGGAAATTGTTGTTTTTTGTGATTCAGACTGTGTTTACAATTCAAATTGGCTAAAAAGTATTCTTACTACTTTCTCACAAAACTCAGACATCAACATTGTTGCTGGAGAAACAAGTACGCTAGTCAGAAATCCCTATGAGCTTGCTATAGCTATACACTACTTTTTTCCTCGGTTTTCCTACCAAGAGCAACCATATGTATCCCAAGGATACTACTTAAATAGTGTAGCCTTTCGCCGTGATTTTCTTTTACAAAATCCGATTCCTATAAAATTACCACTGTATCGTAGTAACTGCCAGATCCATATTCATTATTTGCGTAGTCATGGATACAACATATTAAAACATCCCCAAGCACAAGCTAACCACGAACCACCAACAATGTCTTTTATTAGCTGGCGCTATTTACTCAGAGGTCGAGATCGCGTTTTAAGAGAACAAATTAAACTAAGTTTAGCAAATAGTACTGATTTGAATAACATTTCTCAGCTAACAAGTGGTTATCAACTTACGCGATCGCAAAAAATTTACGCTGTTATTCGTACACTTTGGCAAGCAAAACCTTTCAAAAAAGCTCAGATTAGGGCAGTTTTACAAGAGGACTCACTTAGAATATTTTGCCTACCTTTGGCTATTCCAATTGTGATTTATTTTGAATTACTTTACACCATAAGTAGTATTATCACCTATTTTCAACCTAATTTATTGCTAAATCTTTATACACAAAAAGGAGCTAGAGCTGGTGAACTTACTACAGCTTAAGCATAGCTTATCTTATTATCTAATAGTACCTCATTTAAAAACAAAACTTTGCTTTATACCTATTTACTATTAGGTATAGTTTTTAAAACATCATCAAAGGTAATTAAAATAAGCAAAAATAGCAGCAAGTTCATTACACGATTAAGACAAGATAGCAACTTCTACGAACAATACAACTATGCCAACACAAACTTTATTTCCAGAATCCGGCAATCAAACTGTCGATGTATCAGTTATTATTCCTACACATAACAGGATTATAATGTTGGAGGAAGCTTTAATAAGTGTACTCTCTCAAAACTTTGATGGTATTGTTGAAATTATTGTTGTCGATGATAATTCTCAGGATAAAACCTCAGAATTTATTAGGGAAAAACACCCAGAAATTCGCCTTATTAGCCTTCAACAAAATGTCGGAGCTTATGCAGCAAGAAATAGAGCTTTAGTAGAAGCTAAAGGTAAGTACATTGCTTTTCTTGACTCTGACGATATTTGGGAGAAAAACTATCTAAAAACTCAAGTTACTACTTTGGAAGGTAAAACAAAATGCTTTTGTGTTAGCGATTTAGTCGTATGGAATACTGCAAAAAATCAAAGGCAAATTTTTGTTCAGAAACCTAACCTAGAAAAATATACTTCTCTCATTCACCACCTCCTCGTTGCCAGCTTTATATATACTCCTTCTTCTGTTGTCATTCCTCGAAAAGCCTTTGATGAGGTTGGATTATTTGATGAAACAATCAGAATAGGTGAAGACGCTGCTTTGTATGAGCGCTGTATCATCTCTGGATATCAACCTATCTTCACAGAAGTACCACTTGCCATCAAACGCAGACACAGTAGTGACCAATTGACTAATGCTAAGAACCTTGAAAATAGAAAAAAACATCGTTTGGCTCGCGTAAATAAACTTTATCCTTTAATTGAAAAGCAGTTTAGTACAGTTCCACTGCAGCGTATTTATGCAGAAATTCATGCAGATTTTGCTAGTCAATACATTAGTAACAACTACTTTTTACATTGGTTCACATCATCGATAGCTTCAGCTCATCATGCTTCTTTTAGCTATACTTTGTTCAACATGATGGACGATATTAAAGATTTAATCTATAAACATTTGCAAGAAAGTCTCATGAGATTTTCATAGAATCAACAGTTAATTAATTATAAGAAACAGCTTTTCTATATGTAACCTCTCCAATGTCGATTTAGTAGTAGTGAAGTTCAATATAGATTACATATCTACAGGTGCAACACAAATATGAGACGGAAACTATAAACTGATGAGTAACATCTCAACTCCATTTGTTTCTGTAATTATTCCAGTTTTCAATGACAATAAGCGCCTAAAAATTTGTTTAGAAGCTTTAGAGAAACAGACTTATCCCAAAAATCTATACGAAGTTATTGTTATTGACAATGGCTCTGATGAAAGCATCGAGAAAGTTGTTGAACCGTTTGAGCAAGCATTTGCTACTTACGAAAGTCAACTAGGTTCCTATGCTGCTCGAAACAAAGGGCTTTCAATCGCAAAAGGAGAGGTGGTAGCTTTTACTGATTCAGATTGTATACCTACTCAAAATTGGCTTGAAACAGGAGTTAATCATCTTTTATCTATACCAAACTGTGGCTTAGTTGCTGGAAAAATAGAAATTTTCTTCAAAAACCCAAATCGTCCAACTGCTGTAGAGCTTTATGATAGTGTGACATTTCTGCAACAGAAAAGATATGTTGAAGAAGAAAAATATGGAGCTACAGCTAATCTATTTACTACTAAAAAAATCCTTGACCAAGTGGGTGTTTTTGACTCGCAGTTAAAATCTGGTGGAGATGTAGAGTGGGGAAGACGAGTATATAGTTATGGCTATTTGTTATTCTATGCTGATAATAGTAAAGTTCTGCATCCAGCTAGAAGTTCATTAGAACAACTGTATAAAAAAGTTACTAGGCGAAGCGGTGGTATTTATCAACTAAATCAGTTAAATAAAGACAATACTTCAATACCTTTACTAATAAAATTAATCATTAATATGTTATCTGGTTTAAGACCTCCTCTTAGATCAGCAGTACGTAAATCATATTTCAACAAAAAATTAAAAGATAATGAGCAAAAAATTAAAGTCTTTATGATTGCAATGATTGTACACTACTTCGATTCTTTTGAAAGTATAAGAATGCAATTAGGAGCTACTCCCAAAAGATAAGAGTAGCTTGTATGTAATAACTAAAGATTCCGAAACTTAGTCATTTAATCAACAATAATTTCATGTATTAACTTAATCGAGTTAGTTCTATGCCTAAAGTTTCCGTTATTATCCCAGCATATAATGCTATGACCTATCTACCAGAAACTGTAGAGAGTGTTTTAAAGCAGACTTTCATCGACTTTGAGGTGCTAATTGTTGATGACGGTAGTTCAGATAACACTGCTGAGTGGGCTTCTCAATTAACTGATCCGCGAGTGAAATTAGTTTCTCAAGAAAACAAAGGTGCAGCTGGGGCGCGTAACACTGGAATTGCTAGTTCCCAGGGAGAATACATTGCCTTTTTAGATTCTGATGATTTATGGGAACCAACCAAATTAGAAAAGCAAGTAAAGTGCTTGGATGAAAATTCATCTGTTGGATTAGTGCATACATGGATAGCTTTTGTTGACCAACAAGGTAATCTTGCAGGTAAAGTAATGACTACCCGTGGAGAAGGGGACATATGGAAACAGGTTGTTGAGTACAACCCAGTTCGTTGTGGAAGTACAGCAATGGTTCGCCGTTGTTGTTTTAATTTTGGAGTTTTCGATCAAAGTATACGCTTTGCTGAAGACTGGGATATGTGGATTCGTATTGCTTTCCGTTATTCATTTGCCATAGTCAAAGAACCTCTAGTTTACTATCGAGAACACCCTCATAATAAGTCTAAAAATTACGAAAAATTATTGCTAAGCCTTTGCCAGATAATCGAAAAATCATTTCATTCTGTTACTCCAGAACTTCTATATCTAAAAAATAAAGCATATGGTCGCGCCTATCTTCATGTAGCTTGGAAAGCTTTTTATTGTGAAAATTACACTAGAGCATCTGAACTCCGTCAGCAGGCTATTACATGCTACCCTCAACTACGTTATCTCAAAAACTGTATCCGCTTAAGCTTGCTGCTTGTAATTCATCATTGGTTCAGTTCACAAACTTATCAAACAATGCAAAAAATGCTTAGATATAAGTCATGGTAAATACAAAAATCAAAACTGCATCATCTACATCTTTACATCAGATCTCAGCAATTATCATTGCTCAAGATGAAGAAGATTGTATTGCTAATGCAATTAAATCTTGTCTTTCTTTTGCAGATGAGATTATTGTCGTTGATGGAGGAAGTCAAGACAATACAATACAGATTGCCCAAGATCTAGGTTGTCATGTTTATTCAAATTCTTGGCCTGGTTATGCAAAACAGCGCAATTTTGGAGCAGAAAACGCTGAACATAACTGGATATTTTTTATTGATGCAGATGAAGTTGTCGATCGACAGTTAACTCAATTACTTTTAACCTGGAAAAATCAACCGAACTTAGAAGCTGATGCTTTTTCAGTCAACAGAATAGGTGATTTTTTAGGTAAATGGCTAGACAGCAAACCGGAAACTCATATCAGATTATACAATAAAACAGTTTTTCAAATCAAAGATGTTTTAGTGCATGAACAGCCAGACGTAAAAGATGCACGAGTTATTCATTTACCAGGTATTGTTTGGCATTTTGGATTTCGTAATATCGGAGAACTAGTAGAGAGATTTAATAAATATACAGATTTAGATTCTCAAAAAGCTTATCTTGAAGGTCAAAAGTTTAGCTTAGTACGACTTTTGTTAAAACCATATGGGAAGTTTTTACAAATGTATTTATGGCATGGTATGTGGAAGCATGGATTAATTGGCTTATTTGTTGCTAGCTTATGGAGCTATTATATTGTCTTAAAAGAGATCAAGCTTTATGAAATATACTGGCAGCGAAATAACTACAAACATACAGTTTTGTAGCTTGTTGGATAAAAAATGTGTAACCCAAGATAATTATTGAGTCAACTATACATAAATGCATTCTAGTAATTCTCAAATGAAAAGCTTTGACCTAAGCGTGCAACCAGCACAAGCTTGGATCGCAATTTTAGGATTCGTGCTGTTTAGTACACTGTGTATAGTACTTCATGCTAGCAACATTCTTAGGCTACTTTTTCCTACAAGTTCTTTTGCTGTAGGTCTTTTTCTTTATTTGCGTCACCCTGGAATTTATATTGGTTTTACATTTTGGATATGGTTTGTAACACCTTGGGTACGCCGTTTAGTAGATTATCAAAATGGTTGGCAAGATCCTAGTACAGTATTGCTTGCTCCTTATTTAGTGACGTTCATAACTGTCATAACATTTCTACGATATTTTCCTTTATATCGTCAGGCTGGCTTACCTTTTGTACTTGCCGTTATGGGTATATTGTATGGTTTTTTAGTAGGACTGATTAATTTACCAATTGCTACTGTTATTATCTCACTTCTGAATTGGCTCACTCCGGTTTTATTTGGCTTTCACTTATTTGTAAACTGGCAAGACTATCCAGGCTATCGACAGATTATTGAGCGCACTTTTCTGTGGGGAGCGTTAGTTATAGGAGCCTATGGGGTTTGGCAATACTTAGTTGCTCCTGATTGGGATCGGTTTTGGCTTATCAATATGGCTAATCAAGGATTAATTACCTTTGGACAACCTGAACCTTTAGCTATTCGGGTCTTCAGCACAATGAATGCTAATGGACCATTCGCAATTGTCATGATGGCAGCTTTATTATTGCTATTTAATACGCCAGGAATTTTGCGCTTTCCAGCTTCTGCAGTTGGTTATTTATCATTTTTATTATCATTAACTCGCGCTGCTTGGTTAGGTTGGTTTGCTGGAGTTCTTATTTTTGTCACTTCGGTTAAGCCACGCATACAAATACGCTTGATTATGACTATTTTAATTATGGTGTTATGTGTTTTACCGTTGACAACTATGGAGCCTTTTCATCAAGCAATAAATTCTCGGTTTCAAACTTTTTCTAATACTAGTAATGACATTAGTTATAACGAAAGATCCGAACGTTACGAGCAAAGTATGAATATTGCGCTTTCTGAGGTTGTTGGTAAGGGGCTAGGAGGCGCTGGAAACCATCTTGATAGTGCAATTCTCGATACACTCTTTTCATTGGGGTGGATTGGTACTAGTTTGTATTGGGGTGGGTTGCTTTTACTGATGTTAGGAACATTGCATGCTGTAAGCTTTGACCCTTTTGTCAGTGCTGCTCGGGCAATTAGTATTGGAGTATTTATCCAGTTAGTTTTTGGTAGCGTCATGCTAGAAGTTTCTGGCGTGATTCTCTGGGGGTTTCTCGGTATAGCTATGGCGGCTCGTCAGTATTACCAACATCGAGCAAAGTCTTATTTTTCAAAGTAGAGTGAGTTTTCGTTCATCAATTATTAATGTCTGTTGATGTCAGACTACGCAAACACCTTAGTTAACTCAGATGATGAACTTACTTCGTTGGAGACGCTACACAAATTTAGTATTGCTAATGCTTAGCACAATACTAATTATTAGTTGTACTGCTTTATTGACACCATCTGCTCAAAAACAAGTAGAACAAACTCGCAGTGCAGATACTTTCGTTGATTCAATTGGTGTTAACGTACATTTGACATACACTGATACAGCTTATGGAAAATATAAATCAATTATTCGACCTCGGTTACAAGAATTAGGGATACGTCATATCCGTGATGGTTTTGTGGATAAAAGACCAAAATACTATCAGAAGTTACAAGATTTAGCAGATATTGGAATTCACTCAACTTTAATTGCAGGTATTGGGTGGGTAAGTCCACAACAAGCAATAGCGATCGCACGCCAACTCGATAATTCCATAGAAGCTGTGGAAGGACCTAACGAATATGACATTGGTAAAAAGCCTCAACAGTGGGTACCCGAACTGCGTCAGTATATGGAACAACTGCACAATCAAGTCAAAAATGATCCAGCTACTAATCATTTACCTATTGTTGGTCCTTCATTTGTCGATAGAGATGCAAGTACAGCAATTGGCAAGCTGACTCAATGGGTTGACTATGGCAATATGCACCCGTATAACTACCCTCACAAACCAGGAGACAATATTGACAAAGAAATAAGTAACCGTTCGCGACCTTTTAACGAGCAGCCACTAGTTGCTACAGAAGCAGGTTATCACACTGGTAACAAACACTCCGATCGTCCACTTACAGAAACAGCACACGCTAAGTATTTACCTAGACTTTTCCTCGAATACTTCAACCGTGGAATTGTGCGTACATTTGCTTATGAATTCATAGATCAAAGAACTAAACCGAAGGATCGCGAAGCAAACTTTGGTATCCTCCGCAACGATGGTTCGCCGAAGCCTGCTTTTATCACGCTAAAAAACCTGATCGCCTTATTACAAGATCCAGGCGAAAGTTTCCCACTTAAATCTTTAGACTATAACCTTACTGGAAATACTAAAAATATCCATCATACACTTTTACAAAAACGCGATGGCAGACTATACCTAATTTTATGGCAAGAAGTGACAAGTTTTAACCCCAAAAAACATAGCGATCGCACCGTACCAGAACAGCCAATTACTATAAATATAAACACACCAGTTAACCAAGCTAATCTTTATCAAGTTAGTGAATCAATAAATCCAATAAAACAAAATAACCCCAAAAATATTAATTTAAACATTCCAGACTATCCAGTAGTTTTAGAACTCTTACCACCTACAAATAGTTAAATCTCATTTAAATTCATAACAGCCTAATCAAACCTATTTTTTTTACTGTTTTGTGTCTTTTGTGATAATGTGATTTGTTCAAATTAAAATTTTATGAATCTAACAGTCAAACCTCTCCACAAAACCACTACAAACCCAATCCAAAAAAACACTCATATTAGTATTTTTCTACCTAACCTTGATGGTGGTGGCGCAGAATTAGTCATGCTACGTCTAGCCCAAGGATTAGCAAATTTAGGACTAAAAGTAGATTTAGTTTTAGCAAAAACTGAAGGAGCATATCTGACAAAAGTTCCTGCAAATGTGCGAATCATCGATCTCAAATCTAAATCCCCAGTTATTTTATTCAAAACATTTGCACTGCGACGTTACTTGCAACAACAGAAACCAGATATCTTACTATCTGCACTTGATATAGTGAGTGCAGGAACTCTGGCAAAGTTACTTGCAGGCGTCTCTACTCGCATCATCATGTGCGTACATACCAATCTTTCACAGCAATTTCGCGACAAGCCTGATGTTTTTGTAGGAAAAGTTAGAGCGACTCTAGTACGCTGGTTTTATCCTTGGGCAGATGCAATCATATCAGTTTCCCAAGGCGTAGCGCAGGATATAGCACGTGTCGCTGGACTACCATTAGACAATATTCAAGTGATATACAACCCTGTAGTCACACCAGAAGTTCTCAGACAAGCGCAACAACCAACCAATCACCCTTGGTTTGCTGCAGGAGAACCACCAGTTATTTTAGGAGTAGGACGACTTGTTCGCCAAAAAGATTTTGCAACACTTGTGCAAGCTTTTGCATTAGTGCGACAACGCTGTGAAGCAAGATTAATGATTTTAGGTGATGTAGACAAACGCGAACCAACAATCAAACCACAACTAGAAAACTTAGTACAGCAGCTTGGCTTAGAGGGAGAAGTCGCTTTTCCTGGATTTGTGGAGAATCCTTATACATACATGGCGCAAGCAGGAGTATTTGTCCTTTCCTCAATTTATGAAGGATTTGGTAATGTGGTTGCAGAAGCGATCGCTACTGGTACTTCGGTTGTTGCGACTGATTGTGAAAGTGGACCTGCAGAAATTTTAGAAAATGGCAAGTATGGTAAATTAGTTCCCGTGGGTGACGCCGCAGCACTTGCTGATGCAATTGTAACAACACTCCGCAATCCTACTAATTCAGAAGAGTTACGGCAGCGATCGCAAGCTTTTTCAATGGATAGCGTCGTCGCG
This sequence comes from Gloeocapsopsis sp. IPPAS B-1203, assembly GCF_002749975.1. Taxonomy (NCBI): domain Bacteria; kingdom Bacillati; phylum Cyanobacteriota; class Cyanophyceae; order Chroococcidiopsidales; family Chroococcidiopsidaceae; genus Gloeocapsopsis; species Gloeocapsopsis sp. IPPAS B-1203. Next base: position 221,647 of record NZ_PEIG01000003.1, read on the forward strand.
CAATATCTTCAAGTTATCAACTGTCTTATAGAACAAGTAGCAAGCAACTAGCAACTCCGCGTTAGTCTGGTTATGCAACTGGAATCGCTGCACCAAAATTTTCATTGCGTAACATAATGCAAAGCAATCCTATCTAACTCAATTACCAATGACCGATTACCAATTCACTACAAATCTAGGATTGCTACAGTCATGAAAATCCTTTTTTTAGATCAAAGTGGTAAACTAGGCGGCGCAGAGTTGTGCTTGCTCGATATCGCTAAACCTTATAAAGACTCTTGCTTAGTTGGACTATTTGCCGATGGTTCGTTTAAAGAGTTGCTACAACAACACAACATACCAGTACAAATTCTGACAACTCAATCGATCCAAGTTCGCAAGGAAAGTACTTTTCTGCAAAGCTTAGGCAGTATTAGTTCAATCGCACCATTAATTGCCCAAGTTGCTCGGCTAGCTCGTGACTACGATGTAATTTATACTAACACGCAAAAAGCTCTGATAGTAGGTGCATTAGCAAGTGTTCTCACGCGTCGTCCTTTAGTTTATCACCTGCATGACATTCTATCAACAGACCACTTCAGTTCCACAAATCGCTATCTCGCAGTTACTGTAGCTAATCGTTGCGCATCACTCGTCATTGCAAACTCACAAGCAACGCAAGCTGCATTTATAGCTGCAGGTGGGCGTGCAGATATGACTCATGTCGTCTACAACGGTTTTGATATTCGCAACTATCAGCAACACCAATTGCACTCTGAACAAGTCTGCAATCAACTAGGACTTGCTGGAAAATTTTTAGTCGGTCATTTTAGCCGTCTCTCTCCTTGGAAAGGACAGCATATTTTACTTGCAGCACTTGCGCAGTGTCCGGAAAATGTAGTAGCTATCTTCGTCGGTGATGCACTTTTTGGTGAAGAAGATTACGTTCAACAAATACATCAACAAGTCACTGAACTACAGCTAGAAAAACGCGTCAAATTTTTAGGTTTTCGTTCAGACGTGATTCCACTGATGAATGCTTGCGATCTCGTCACGCATACATCAATAGCACCAGAACCCTTCGGAAGAGTCATTGTCGAAGCAATGCTGTGTGGTCGTCCTGTTGTTGCTGCGCAAGCTGGAGGTGCAGTCGAATTAGTAGAAACAGGTAAGACAGGCTGGTTAGTTCCACCAGGGGAACCCACACAATTAGCATCAGTGATTGTGTCGTGTCTTAATCAACCAGAGAAAACTGCAGCGATCGCGTATCAAGGACAACTTGCAGCTAACCAACGCTTTGATTTACAAGTGATTGAACAGCAACTCACTCAACTACTTAATCAAGTAAACATTAAATAGAAAAATATTGTATCAAGGACAATAATAAAATAGCTAAGTTTAGCTGAACTAAAATCTCACAGCTAACAGTCTTTAATTTTAGCATTTTTCCACTATCTTGATTTGCACATTCTCTTCATTTTTAGTGCATTCACTTAAGTAATTTTCCACTGTTTTAAATATTCTCAGTAAAACTGCTATTTTTCTAGATTCAGTGTTATTTCTCTTGGGTATCAAACAAAGCTTTAGTTAACTTTAGCTTATTAGTTTATTCATTATTTATTTTCAAAAATTGATATTTACATAACTATTTTTTTTCATGAACTCATAATAATACTATTTTTACTACTAAGTAAACTACTCGTTTTAACATACTACAAAATAATTTCTCATACCTTTACTTAATTTAATAATTAAACTTTATTTTGTATGCTGCTTTTATTTATAAGAGCTACAACCCATTTTACTACTTTTTTTATTATTTAGAGAAATACAATGTCACTTTATAATATTGTAAATCAGTTTGGAAAAACACTACCAAATTTCGTAGTTGCACTTACGACTTTTACTTGCATAAATAGCTCAATTCCAGTTCAAGCGGCATTGGTAACAGCTCAAAGTGCTGATTCTTTTGTCAATAGTATTTGTGTCAATACGCATTTGGGTTACACTGATACTCCTTATGTACAGGGCTACAACACTGTTAAACAAAAATTAATAGAGATGGGCGTTCGTCACATTCGTGACGGTGGTAGTAGAGAAGATATCATCGCCAAAATGAAAGATTTGGCTGCTGTAGGAATTAAGACTACATACATCATGAATCCTCAAGCCGGAGTTGCCCCTAATTCTACTTATTGGGCAATTACACCAAACTATACGATTAATGATTTTGTTAAAAACAAAGTTGGAACAAATGTCATTGATGCTGTAGAAGTTCTTAATGAGATTGATCTGTTTCACAATCTGCATGGTGGCTATTACTGGCGTTCAACCGATACGCAAAAAGTAAATAATGACCCAAGTTCTCCACTATATTGGGCAAAATATGCCACTGTTATGACAAAAGATACTTGGACAGCTTTAAAAAGCGATCCAGCTACAGCAAGCGTGAAAGTTATTGGACCGTCACTAGGACACACTTACAATTACACAAATAAACCTCCTTTGGGAGATTTAAGTGAATACGTAGATTGGGGGAATTTTCACCCTTATCCTTATGGAGGTAATTCATTTAGCTATCCATCTAGTTACAATACAATTGATAAATATCACTGGCACGGCAATTTTCCCTCAGTAAATATTGATGAATGGCCTTATGCTTTTGATATGACAAAGCACATCTTTGGTTCTAAACCAATGGCAGCTACAGAAACAGGCTACTTCACAACTCAAACTAAACATGGAATTTCTGAAAAGATGCATGGCAAATATATGCCAAGGTTATTCTTAGAGTACTTCCGTAAAGGTATTGCTCGTACTTGTTCTTACGAATTTCTTGATGAGTGGGACGCACCTCGAAATCGGGAAGCTAATTTTGGGTTACTCCGCAACGATCTCAGCCCAAAACCGGCATATACTGCCTTAAAAAATGTAATTGCGCTATTAAAAGATCCAGGAACAAATTTCAACTTGAGTTCTTTAGATTACACGCTGAATGTTACTTCACCAGAGGGATACAATCGCAGAAAATATGTTAAGTCTTTACTTCTACAAAAACGCGATGGTGATTTTTATTTAGTACTATGGCATGATATTTCTAACGGTGATACAACGAGTGTTCCAGTGCGAGAAATTGAACCTCCACAAATGCCAACTCAGATTCAATTGAATACACCAATTAGCAATGCTACAGTCTACTTTCTAGACGATTTAGGCAATATGTCAATGTACAACACTACTATGAACGGCAAGACAATTAACCTCGATGTAACAGATCAGGCAATAATTGTTAAACTCACGCCTTACAAGTAAATGTATCATTTGAGGCGATCGCTGTTTTCAAACTTAGACAAAATACACCTATAAAATATGTGAGCTTTTAGCATTCAGCGAAAGCTCACTTGGCGTATTTAAACAAGGAAGTAAAAGTGACAATTAACCTAACTGAGTGATTGCGATCGCGCTATTGCCACAATTGCATCTGAATCACTCGGCTTAGGAACTGTATATATCAGTGCAGTGCGCAACCATCCAGAGGAAGTCGCTGCAACAATTAAATCACGACTGTCACAATCAGCAGTACTACATCGTGAAACTTATGACTTAAAGACTCAAGATGTAGCGATCGCACAATACAACGCAACCATGCAAACTTTCTACAATGTATAGCAATCTCAAAGCAAAACAGATAGTTAACTTGAGTAAGTCTAACATAGATCTATTTACTTGCAAGTAAATATAATTATCAATCTTATTTAGATTTACTCAGATAAGTATAGCATTTTACATCTTTGATTATAAATATGTCCACTTCAATAGTTATCTAATTATAACTATGTATTTATAGAGTCAACCAATCTATAAAAAGTAAGAAGTAAACGTTCTATAGAATCAGTTTTTCATCCTAATAAACTGTCTCAGAAATAACATTTTCGTAGTTTTAAAACAGAAATAAAAAAATATTCTTTTAACAAAAAACTGGAACAGATATTTGGTAACAACGATTGATTTTTATAGAAAAACTGTTAAATAAAAGACACTTTTTCACCAGTAATACATATATTGTCTTGTCATATCAAGTCGAGTGCAGCAATCTGCTGCAAAAAGATTCCTAGCGGAAAATGCCTAATTTAGGTATCCGCTTGCAAGAAAATAGTGAAGGGCAGTTTATGAAGAGAAGAGACTTCATAACGGCAGTTGCTGCGTCAGCAGGCTCAGCATATGCTGCAATGAAAGCTTTGGATTTACTAGAACAACCAGCTACTGCACAGGTACCATCCCAAACGGGACCCTTTCGATTGCAGCGCCGAGGTAGTCGCAAGCGCGTGATTATTCTTGGTGCAGGCTTAGCAGGAATGGCTGCGGCTTATGAGTTAGGTAAGGTAGGTTATGAATGCGTCATTTTAGAAGCGCGATCGCGTGCTGGGGGTAGATGCTGGACGTTGCGTAGCGGTGACACATTAACCGAAATCAATGGCACAACGCAAACAGTGCAATTTGATCGCGGTTTGTATTTCAATCCTGGACCTGCGCGAATTCCTTACCACCATGTCACGATAGACTACTGCAAAGAACTTGGTGTTGAGCTAGAAGTTATTGTTAACCTGAGTCGCCAACAATATTTTTATCAAGAAAACGCTGGTCCTTTGTCAGGACAAAAAGTTCATGTCCGCGAAGCCGTTACTGATATGCGCGGATATATCTCTGAACTCCTTGCCAAAAGCATCAATCAAAACGCGCTCAATGCATCGCTAACAACGGAAGATAAAGAAAGACTGATTGAATTTTTACGCACATATGGCGGTCTCGATCCTGACTTGTTTTACCAAGGATCAAGCCGTCGTGGCTATGCCACACCACAAGGTGCAGGCTTACAACCAGGAGAAGTTGCCGATCCCTATGATTTGAGTGCGTTGCTTCAACTAGGTTTTGCTGGTAATGAAGTGTTTGAATGGGGCTTCGATCAGCAGATGACTATGTTCCAACCTGTTGGAGGAATGGATCAAATCGCTAAAGCTTTTGAACGCCGTGTGGGTAACTCGATTAATTACGAGGCAGTTGTTAAAGAAATTCGTAAATTACCTGATGGGGTAGGTATTGTCTATAGCGATCGCTCTGGACAACGTCGTATTCGCGGCGATTATTGCATCTGTACAATTCCTTTATCAGTGTTGAGAGATATTCCCTCAGATTTTTCCCCAGATATGAAAGAAGCGATCGCCAGTGTCGCTTATGCTGTGACTGGTAAGAGTGGCTTGCAGTTCAATCGCCGCTTCTGGGAAGAAGACGAAAATATCTTTGGTGGAATTAGCTGGACTAACCAAGATATCAATCAAATCTGGTATCCCTCGAATGATTATCTTTCTCGTAAGGGTGTCATGTTGGGATATTACAACTTTGGTTCTGCTGCAGCTAATGTAGGGGCATTGTCACCCCAAGAGCGAGTCTCTTTAGCTATAGAACAAGGCAGTAAAATTCATCCTCAATATAAAAATCACTTTGAAAACGGTCTTGCCCTTTTCTGGTCAAACATTCCCTACAGCTTAGGGGGATGGGCAAGTTACACCACTGACGTCAGAACGCAATACTATCCCAGACTAAACGAACCCGACGGCAATATCTACTTAGCCGGAGAACATCTCAGCTATCTTACTGGATGGATGGCGGGTGCTTTTGAATCAGCGCGTTTAGTTACTGCCAAAATCAATGCCTTGGCATAGTCCATGTCAAGGAAAGTTGATGAAAACACTTCTTAACTTAATTCGCAAGCATTAGTAATCACAAGGAAACAAGAGCAATGAAGCGATATTTTAGCCGAGTTTTCAAACTAGGTCGTTGGTTAATTCTGAGTCTTTGTGTCAGCATACTTTTAATAGGTCTTCTTGGTGTTGATGTGCAAGCAGCAGTAAAAACGGCACCTTGGATGGTGACATTTTTTGGTTCACCCGAATCGCCAATTTCTTCGGCTGTTGCGGTTCCTCCCATTAAGGCTTATTACTGGACGAGTGGTACAGTGCCACCAGTGATAGATCCAAACGCACCAGCTGGTAGCCGCGAGCGTTATGGAGATACCAAAACTCAAGCAGTTGGTACTTTAGAGCGCATTCAATCGCTTTTACAGGAATCCGGTTTGAGTTTATCGGATGTCATCTATCTTCGTGTTTACCTTGTAGCTGACCCCTTCCAAAACAACATCGTTGATTACCAAGGTTGGTTTGATGCTTACGCGCAATTCTTTAACAACCCGACAAATCCTGTAAAAGTAGCACGTTCAACACTTGCGGTTGCGGGACTTGTTAATCCAGACTGGTTAATTGAAATTGAAGCAGTTGCTATCTATCCTAAACTTGGTAAGTCGTTCCCCATTCATTTATTATTCCATTAACAGCAATGGATATACGTCATTGGAATATTCTAGGTGCATCTTTACTCTGCTGGAGTATACTAGCTGCTCCAGCAGCAGCAGAAGTGATGAGAATAAATCACACGCTAAAATCTGAGCCTCATCAAACTTTTGCAACATTGATGCAACAAGCAGAGTCTTTAGCGACAAACCTAGTTGATCAAGGATTTGCTGAAGATAACGTCACTGAAGTTTCTGTTCATATTTTAGGTGAGCGCAATGGACAGCAAGTTCCACTTCTATCTTCTAGAATTTCTCGTGCTGACTGGCAAAAGCAACTAGGAATTCAGCAGTGGACGCGATATTTTCGTACTTCAGCAGTATTGCTAGGCTTCTACAAGCCCGCAGAACCAAACCAAAGCCCTCTTTCGGCTTTTCCTAGCCCTAATATTGAGCAATCGGTTTCAAAGCCAACGTCTGTTGATAGTTCGGTTCCGCAACCTTCTCCATCAGGGACTAACTCTATCCAACAACCAATTTCAAATCCTACATCTACAGGTACTACTGAGCAAACTACTCCAACACCAGATTCACCAAATAATTCTTTACTCAGAGGCGCTAGCCCAGAAGAAAGTGACCCAGGATATCGCTAAATTTTAAAGTTCTATTTTATAAAAGTTGCGATCGCTTTGTGCAATTGCTTATTCCTCATAAAATCTCAAGACAAAAAATTTGTTCTTTTCTTCAGGTTTCTTGCTGGTGTCATTGCCATGACCCTTGGCTAAGTTGCTAGCCAAAAAAATATCTGAAATCCTTGACAGGAGAAGCTTTTTATGCAACTTTCTTCAAACTAATATTAGCTATACCCAAATATCAGAAGTACAGTCTCCGCCAGGATAGCGCATTTCGTGGGCACGCGATGGACCTACAGGTTCTCGACCAAAGTCTACATAAAAGTCTTCATTAATTTTTAAACCGCCATTTTCTGTATCGCAGTCAATTTGCAACATATAAGAACCACTCTTTGCAAGTTCTGGATAAAACTGGTTGTCCCAAGTGCTAAATAGCGAATTGGTGACATAAAGCCGCTTACCATCAAGACTTAGTTGCAGCATTTGTGGTCCGCCTTGCAGTTGATGTCCTTGGATTTCTCCACCTTTACCTAGCAAGCCACCACACCATACTTGACCTGTTAACTGGGGATTCCCTGGATCTGAAATATCATATTGGCGAATGTCGCCATGCAGCCAGTTGGAGAAGTATAGATAGCGATCGCTCATTGAAATCAAAATATCGGTAATCAGCGATGGTACGGGAATTTGCCAACCTTCAACATCAACTGCTGGAACATCAATGATTTTCTCGACTTGCCAATGTCCGTTGAGTTTGTGCCAATGCCATACATTACTACTTAATGCTGCACCAACAAAACCATGAGTACTATCAGGATCGTGATGAAAGCGAACTTCTAAAGGAATTAAACCTTCCTCACCTAAATCTACACTTTGGATAATTTCATGCTTTGTCCAATCCCAAAAATGCAGTTGATGACCATAGTTTCCAGCGGCAACATCATTTAAGTCAAAACCAGGATAATAAGTTTTTGGTGCGCCCCACTCACTACTAACCATGACATTATGACGCGGTTGATACCAGAAATCATAGTTAAACTTCATTCCTGGAGACTGTTCCCAACGCCCCGCAATTCCAAAATCGGCGTCAAGTAATAAGAAGCCACCAGGTGCATTCCCTTCACCGTCACCTAACATGGAAATCATCACATGACCGTCAGCAAGACAGTGCACAGTATGAGGTGCAGTTAGATTTGTCTTTTGTTTAATTTCTTCAGGTTCAATAACTTTGTGTATTTTGGGCGATCGCTTCTCGGCAACATCGATAATATAAATCCGACTCGATCTCTGTCCAGGAACAACTAAAAAGCGCCGCGACTTACTCGCATCGCCATGACACGAACTGCAAGCATTCCAACCAAAGTGATGCAACTCATCACCAATATACGGCATCGGTAAACGATGAATCACTTGCGAATATGTTGGGGATTTGGGGTCAACGTCAATCGTTGCTAAGTAATCAGGTTCTTCAATTCCTGTACCGGTGTAGAGGGCGATTGTATACAGCAGATGTTCTTGTTCAGCTTGCATTGCAGCTGCTGGTGAGGCATAACCTGGTCCACAGCAGGCATGATTTTGATTGCTTTGGTGAAGTTCAGCCATTTTCCCTACGCCTCTTTAAATTTCGTAGTGCCAGAACGGTGGTTGATCTGGTAGAATAATAAATTGCCGACCTTGGCGCTGAATAATGCCTTGCTTTTCAAAGTTACTCAGTAGCCTTGTGACTGTGACGCGAGTTAGTCCAACCAGTTCGGCAATGTCTTGATGCGTTAAGCGTAAATCAATAAGTTGTCCTTGCTCAACTTCTTGACCAAACCGTTTAGCTAACCAAGCCAGTAAGTGCAAAAGTGCTGTTTCCGCTTGTCGGCGGTGTAAGATCTCCATCAACTCCCCTAAGCGTTGAATGTGTAAAACCATTGCTTCCACAACTTCTTGCCGATTGTCGGCTGGTAACAAGGTTGCTTCTACAGGAGTTAAACATTCAATATACAAAGGGTCAGCTAGTGATAAACTCTTGCCAACAACATCTCCTGGTCCCCATAATCCCAATGTAACGTATGTTCCTTCCTCAAAAATAGTTAAAGTGCGAACTGCTCCTGTTTTGACGAACCAGAGGTGGTCGCGCTTTAATGGCAGAAAACTGCGACGTGCAAATCTTGATGTTAGATGAGAAGACTGAGGCGCAACAACAGTAGTCATAGCTAGTTGTCAGTAGTAGTACGATAAACGCGATCGCCTTGGTGGCATATGAATCTTACGTGTCAAAGTTAAATTTATAGATGGATACCACATTCTGTTTTCCCCATACCTCGCCAACGTCCTGCACGTTCATCTTCACCAGTGCCTACTGGTGTTGTTGTTGGTTCGTCGCCAATACTCGGATAACCTCGATCGTGTAGTGGATTGTAAAGAACGCTATGTCTCATGACATACTTCCACACATCCTGGCGTGTCCAACTTGCTAACGGGTTAATCTTCAGGCGTCCGTGTTTGTCTCGTTCAAAAATTGGAGTTTGCGATCGCGTTGACGATTGATCGCGGCGTCTTCCGGTAATCCAAGCCGTTGCACCTAACTCGCGCAAGCCCCGCTGCAGTGGCTCAACTTTCGTTAAGTAATGGTACTTTTCAAAATCTTTTTCCCACAGCGATTCTCCGTAGCGCGCCGCAAAACTTTCCCGCGAGTCGGCATCAGGAACTCGATAAATGTGTAAATCTAATTCATAAAGCTTTTGAGCGTCGCGCACAAGCACCAATGTTTCTGGAAAGTGGTGTAGCGTATCCAGAAATAAAACTGGCACTGGAGGATTGGGAGCAATTTGGTACAGCATATGCATAATTGCCATACCATTAACATTAAAAGCACTACTTTGAACTAAACCTGGGCGCAAGTTTTCTAAGCACCATGCCAGGATATTAATTGGATGAACACTGGCAAAGCGCTGATTCAGGTTGTCTAAATCAAAGCTGTCTGTTGTTTTTGGTGCGACATCTTGAAGGAGCATAGTTAGCTTTTTTTGATCGTTTCTCTTGCGGCAAAATTACACCCAACATCTGCTTGCGCTGCTGTCACATCGTTACAAGTCCAAGCTTCTCAAGCTTTGTGGTGGCAATAGCGATCGCTTAGTGCCACTCCTTGTTTCCTTTGACAAAGTTTTTTGCTGATTCTGGGTATCTTCTCTTATTCTAATCTACGGTATCTTGGTAGGAATATCGTATTTTATTTCTTTGAGCAATTCAAAGTATGACATAGAAAGAAATCCAAAGCAAGCATTAAAACACTAAAAACCTATCGGAGAACCGGAGTATAATAGAACTACCTGTTAAGCTGGGGCTGATAGAGCCTATAAGACGATGCGAATTGCTCAAGATATTACTCAATTAGTTGGTCGAACACCCTTAGTGCAACTCAATCGAATTCCGCACTCAGAAGAGTGTGTTGCACGAATTGTGGTCAAGTTAGAAGGAATGAACCCCGCTGCTTCTGTCAAAGATCGCATTGGTGTCAGTATGATTGCAGCAGCTGAGGAAGCTGGTTTAATTGAACCTGGAAAAACCGTACTAGTAGAGCCGACTTCGGGTAACACGGGTATTGCTTTAGCAATGGTAGCAGCCGCTAAAGGTTATCGGTTAATTGTAACGATGCCTGATACAATGAGTATAGAACGGCAAACAATGCTCAAAGCTTATGGTGTGGAATTGATTCTGACATCAGGCACGCAAGGAATGCGAGGTGCGATCGCCCGTGCAGAAGAAATTGCGGCGAAAACTCCTAATTCATTCATGCCACAACAATTTCGCAATCCGGCAAACCCTCAAATCCATCGCGAGACAACTGCCGAAGAGATTTGGAATGATACTGATGGTGAAGTCGATATTCTGGTTTCCGGTGTAGGAACAGGCGGTACGCTGACTGGAATAGCTGAAGTTATCAAAGCACGTAAACCAAGTTTTCAGGCGATCGCTGTAGAACCGATTGCTAGCCCAGTGCTTTCTGGTGGCAATCCTGGAGGACACAAAATTCAAGGAATTGGTGCGGGATTTATCCCAGAAATCTTACGTACAGACTTGATTGATGAAGTTATCACAGTCAAAGACGATGATGCCATAAATTACGGTCGCCGTTTAGCGCGCGAAGAAGGATTGTTATCAGGCATTTCCTCTGGGGCAGCTTTAGCAGCAGCAATTCGAGTTGCCAAACGCCCAGAAAATGCCGGAAAGTTGATTGTGATGATTCAACCGAGTTTTGGCGAACGCTACTTAAGTACACCCATGTTTAGAGAAGTCGAACAACCAGAACCTGCTTTAGTTGGAGTCAGCGCTGATAATTGAGGTTAATTTGGTCATGGGTAACAGGGAGTTATGAGTTAAGAAAATTCAAAACTCAAAACTTTTAACGCGCCTTGAAGTCAGATTTATCTTCACCCACTTAGTTAAAATCTATCTTGGTGGTAATGCTTGAGCTTATAATCTTGTTTACAATAGTTCACAATAAAGAGTGAACGTAAATTAAAATACCATTCCAGTGAACGGAGACGAGTTTATTAAGCAGATTCAGCATGTCAATACACGCATGAGTGAACTGCAACAGAACGCCAGCTTATTACCCTCACAACAGCAAAGTCAAATTACGACAGCACTAGAGGAATTAAGTACGGCTTTACGAGACATCCAAGTCAATGAAGAAACAATCCGGCTGCTAGTATCTGCAGTACAGCAGTCGCGCGATTCTATTATCATTACTACAGAAAAACTCGATCCTCCAGGGCCGGAAATTGTCTTTGTCAATCCAGCCTTTAGCCAAATGACAGGTTATGCGCTTGCAGAAGTGATAGGCAAAACTCCCCGTTTACTGCAAGGAACCAACACTGATCGCCGCGTACTCGATGATCTACGTCAGCACCTTTTAGACGGGATACCATTCCACGGCGAAGCAATCAACTATCACAAAGATGGTACAGAGTTTTTTGTGGAATGGAATATTACCCCAATCCGTAATGTCAACCAATCAATTACTCATTTCATTGCGATTCAGCGCGAAATCACTACACGCAAACGCATGGAACAAGAACGCGATCGCCTTCTCCAACGCGAACAAGCAATGCGCAGCGAAGCCGAAGCTGCAAACCGAGTTAAAGATGAATTTTTAGCGACACTCTCCCACGAACTTAGAACGCCACTGACTCCCATTCTCGGTTGGTCAAAACTTTTACAATCAAACGCTTTACCTGCAGCAAAGCTGCAAGAAGCATTAATAAGTATTGAGCAACACGCCAAACGTCAGGCGCAACTTGTTGACGATCTGCTTGACATATCACGTATTATTCAAGGTAAGCTAACGCTCAATTTAACCGCTGTGAGCTTAGTGACTCCCATTTCAGATGCGCTAGAAACCGTTCACCTTGCAGCAGAAGCCAAGTCAATTCAGATTAAATCAACACTAAATGCGACAGTAGGGAAGGTTCTAGGTGATGCAGGTAGGCTACAACAAGTCATCTGGAATTTGCTTTCCAATGCAATTAAGTTCACTCCTGAAAAAGGTTGTATACAGGTGGAACTCGAACGTGTAGAGCATTATGCTCAAATTACTGTTTGTGATACCGGACAAGGCATTCATCCTGATTTCCTACCTTATGTATTTGACCGTTTTCGTCAAGAAGATAGTTCAATTACGCGCAGTTTTGGAGGTTTGGGGTTAGGACTTGCAATCTCTCGCCAAATCGTCGAAGCCCACGGAGGAACAATGACAGTACAAAGTCCTGGTGTAGGGCAAGGCTCAGCATTTACTGTCAGAATACCGCTAATCACATCTTCTCAAAAGTTACTAGTCAATACCGAACAGCCTCAATCAAACTTCAACTTAAGTCATACCAAAGTTTTAGTTGTAGAAGATGACGCGGGCACACAAGAGTTTGTGAGTTTTGTGCTTGAACAGTATCAAGCTGATGTGACTACAGTAAGCACTGCAATTGATGCGCTGCAAACAATACCTCGTTTCCAGCCAGATTTACTTGTCATTGATATTGGGCTACCTCAAGTTGATGGCTACGCACTAATACGCCAAATTAGGTCTATGTTTCCAGAAGGCGGACAAATTCCGGCGATCGCACTTACTGCGTATGCTAGCACTCAAGATCGACAACGGGCACTAGCAGCTGGATTTCAAAAGCATCTACCCAAACCTATAGAACCATACGATTTGGTTGCAGTTGTTGCTCAAATTGTCACTTCAATGCGATCGCGATAAGCAAAGGAATAAGTATCATTTAATTCTTACTGCAAGTTTAGTGTGCTACCTGCTATCACAGTAGCGAGCATGAAGCACTATTCTTCTGCAAAATTTCAGCCCATGCTTTGACAACGCTTTCTTCTTCTAGTTGCAAGGAGTACTGTAAAGCAGTATCTCTGCCAATCTCGCTAATCATTTCCCAATTTTCAATGGCTGCTGGACATTGGGTGATTGCCTCTATTGTTTTAGCAATCTCCAAGAAATCTCCAGGATTGAATAAAAATGTAGGATGCACATATTCAGTTATAGGTGCTACATTGTAAGCAAAAACTAAACACCCACAAGCCATCGCCTCCAAGGGCATTAGTGGAAAGCCCTCTTCTTTACTCAAGAAAATGAATATGAGCGACTCCTGCATAATTTGAGCAACTTCTATTTCAGTCTTATCTTCAATAAACACCCATTCATATTCACTCAAGTTATTTAATTCTTGTTCAGTGCGAGACTGTAAGATATGGTAAAGAATAGCAATATCTAATGGTCTTTTTGCTGGATTACAAGCTATCTTTTTTTTCTTTTTCTTTAACGGTCGAAACTTAAACTTATTTACATCAACTCCACAAAACACTCTAAAAATATCTAATTGAGGATAAGCAAACTTTAGGTAACTTTTATTGTGCTCTGAAACCACTAAAGTACCTTTTACTTCCGAATGAAGATAGGGATACATCTGTGGCTTTTTCTTATTAAAGATATGAAAGCCATAGTAAATATTCTGATTAAAAACTATTTTGTTGCCAGGAAAAGTAAGAATATCATTACCTACATCTTCTGGTAATACGATAAAATCTTGTCGTTTATCAAATATTTTATTAAAAGTATCTAAATAGACAATTTTTGCATTATGGTTGAACCAAGTAATTTTAAAATTTGTGGTGGTGTGTAGAATATATGATTCATAGCCATGTTTATTGAGGATTTCGCTATGTTTGTATATTTCCTTATTACCTCCAGATGATTGATTGTCACTAAAACAGAAGTAAAATATCTTTTGGTGCGTCATTTGATAAAGATAATAAACTGTTTGTTTATGACTATATAGTATAATTAAAATAAGACTTAACTAGATGTATAACTCTTTATCAAAAAACCATCGAAATCAAGTCACTTTTGTACGTTTTTTTAGTTCAAAGCGGAGACTTTTAATTTTTTTTTCTAAATGTCTAATTTTGATCCAATCCTGAAAAGCCCATTCCTCTTTTGGTGTTTCCTTACTCTGTTCAAGTAATGTTTCATCAGGAGAACTGCCCCCCAATATCTCTCTTTTATTAAGTTCCTCATATGCATTGATTGCTTCAGGAAAATAATAAGCAATGAGAGTAGGTCTATGAGGATCTGCTGTTTGTGTATAAAGCAGAGAACGGTCATAAATTTCTGCAGCAGGTTTGGTTAAATCCAAGTCAAATTTACTATTAATTTTATGAATAAACTCTTCTGCTTGACCAACTATGCTATAAACACTAGCTAGTACACACTGGTCGGGAAATTTATCAAAAAAATTCAATATTTTCTGATTGTAATGTATCCAAACTTTGACTGCTAGCTCTGGATTATTCATAAATATTTCATCGCCGCGACGATAAAGAGAATCTACAACTTCCCAGGGTGAACGATAAATAAAAAGAAACTTAGCATCTGGAAGTAGTTCAATCCAAAAATCCAAAAAGAGCGTTGTTCTAGGGTCTTTCCATCCCCAAATGTTTGTTTGGATATTTTTACCAATAATTTTTTTAGCTTGTTGTCTATAAGGTTCTTGAATTGGAATATTGTCTTCTAAAGTCCAACCAATCTCGTCTATATTTTGCGATCGCAGTACTTCTTCATGAAATCTGACAAAATCTACATTTTCAAAAAAACCTTTGACATTTCCATTACCAGCTTCTACTAATTTTTGCCCAATATTCAACCCTGCACTTTGCAGTAACGATGTTGTAAAAGACGTTCCAGATCGATGCATTCCAGTGAGTAACAACACTGAACATTGTCTTTTCTTATTTGGCATAACTTTATCAAAGTTATCTATTTTTACTATTCACAACACACATATTTAGTTAGTCTATGTAGATGATGTCACCCCTGGCATTATTTCCTCAATATCAACTTTTTTTGCTTCAGCAATGATCCAGATAGGCCAAGTAACTAAAACTATCAAGCTAGCTAGTAAAACAAAAATATTTTGCCAACAGGAAAAGGAAGCACGGTGACTTATATTTTTTACAAAAGCCAACCAAGAAATTAAACCAGAAAAAAGATAGCTGATAGCTATTAGGTATAGAAAAAAAGTACTAATCATAGCTTGTATTAATATCTTTGTTTACGCAGATAATTTATCTGGCATATGCCCTTTGGCTAACGAAAGATGTGCTGGATAAAGTTTAGAAAAAATAGGGAATTCTGAAGATTCTACACGTAAATTCTGACTCTGCAAAATATCTGCAATTCTACGTACAATTTCAGGATACTTATTTGCGACATTACGCTGTTCGCTTACATCCTTTTCTAGGTCATACAGTTCGATTGGTTGGTCAAGTCCATGACGTACAGCTTTCCATCGATTCATCCGAATTGCTTGCTCAAAGCCTCGTTCGTGAAATTCCCAGTAGAGAAATTCATGGTTGTTTGCTGGTTGACTCAGAAGTGCAGGTAGCATTGATATACCATCAATACCTTTAGGTGTTGGAATTCTTGCAATTTCTGTTACGGTTGGTAGAAAGTCCCATAGTGCATAAGGCTGATGATATTCTCCTGGTTGAATTGTTCCTAACCAACGAACAATCATTGGTACGCGAACGCCGCCATCATATAAATCGCGTTTAATGCCATTGAGCGAGCCATTACTATTAAAGAATTCTGCGGTAGCACCACCTTCTTCGTGTGGTCCATTGTCGCTGCTAAAGAAAACTATTGTATCTTCCTCTAAACCTAGTTCTGCTAACAATGCCAAAATTTTACCTACGTCTGCGTCTAGAAGAGAAATCATCGCAGCGTAATTTTTTTGCTGTTGTGGCCAAGGTTCTTGAGAATAGGGAGCATCACTTGGTACTTGCATTCCCTCATCCCCCAACTCATTATTAGCATGAGGGATGGTGTAGGGTAAATATAAGAAAAATGCCTCGTCTTGCTTGCGTCGAATAAAATCCAGCGCTTCGTGAGTAAACAAATTATGCGAGTACGTACCTGGTGAAATTGGAATTTTTTGCTGATTTCTCCAAAGATAGCTTGGATAATAATCATGGGCATGTACGTGATTTAGGTAGCCAAACCATTCATCAAATCCTTTCAGATGTGGCTCTCCTGTAGAACCAGTTCCACCTAAACCCCATTTACCAAACATTGCAGTGCTGTACCCTGCTGCTTTGAGAATCTCGGCTACGGTAATGTCTTCTGCTAGTAGGGAAATATCATCTGCGCCGTTGTTACCACGTATCCGGCAATGACCTGTATGATAGCCAGTCATTAGCGTACAACGGGAAGGAGCGCAAACTGTACTGCCAGAGTAAAAGTCAGTAAAACGCATTCCCTCTCTCGCCATTTGGTCGAGTGATGGTGTTTTAATCTGCTTCTGTCCATAACAGCCAAGATCGCCATATCCTAAATCATCTGCAAGAATCAAAATAATATTTGGTCGGCGTTGTGTTTGTGTCCTAATATCTACATCTCGGCTTTTTTTGGTGTACTGACTCGTAACCAAATTTTGGACAGATAGCTTACTCATGTACTTATCCTATAATCTACGGTAATTTGGTAGGAATACCGTTATTTGGTTGTAAGTAGCAGTATTGCACAGCAAATTTAGAAAAGCAAGAGCAAAATTTTAAAAGTTTAAGTCAAAAAATGTGTGGTTAAAAGCTTAAGTAAAACCGAGACTTACATAAAACAAGTCTTGCTCTGCCTAGATTACAAGCTTTATCAAAAATAAAACCTGAATTGTATCTATTTTTTTTGACATCAGAGAGCAATTAAAATAGAAATGTTTTAAACTGCAAACCCTAGCTACTAAAAGCTGAGTAAAGAACCGGAGATTAAAAAGTAATCGCAAGTGCGATTTTTGGTAAAAACTTACACTATTGCCATTTCAAGCATCATAGATTCTAATCTATGATCATTTGCTTGCGATCGCCTCTTGCCCAGCACGAACGAAAAGCCATCCAATTATGACAAGAATTGCTCCAACAACGAGAAAGCCGACATCCCAAATGAACTCGTTTGTTCCTGGTTTGACGTGGTGAATACCAAGAATCTGATGATCAATCAATCCTTCTACTAAATTAAATGTTCCTGCACCGACAAGAATCGAGCCAAAAAAAACACGAGACGACCAAGGTACACGATCGCGCTTCCCTGCTTGCCAAAGTAAAACAATTCCCACAATTGTCATCAACCACGTACCCGCCTCAAACAAACCATCTCCAACCATATTTAGCTCTAATGCCGGAACAGTTGTCGCAGGGCGAATACTACTTAGCATATGATGCCATTGGAGAATTTGGTGCAGTAGAATACCATCAAAGAACCCTCCTAAACCTAGACCAAGGAAAACACCAGCTACAACCAATGGGCTGTAGTGTTGCGTCTCGTCTCGCGCATCCATCTGAAAACCTCAATTACCTAACGATGCTGTTCTAAAAAGAAACAGTTACCAACTGGTAGTACTTGCTGCCACTTAATTTAAAAAATAAAATATGGTGCTTGCTCTATCTATAGGCATGATAATGGGCATGTACAAGATGTGTGGAAGATGACTATTTACTTTTACAAGGTGAATGAGCCTTATGGCTGTTTTTCTAATTTTTCACCTCACGGAGTTTTCTTACAGGATAAACATTGGCAAACCGTAGAGCACTATTATCAAGCACAAAAGTTTGTTGGAACAGCAGAAGCTACAACAATCATTCCTGTGATTTATGCAGTAAAAACTCCAGAAGAAGCAGCCGCTTTAGGACGTGATTGCACGCGCCAAGTACGTCCCGATTGGGAACAAGTTAAAATCCCTGTGATGCGAGAAGCTGTCTTACGCAAATTTCTAACACACAAAGATATTCAAGCGATTTTACTTTCGACTGGAGATACGATCCTTGTCGAAAACTCACCTACTGATTATTACTGGGGTTGTGGTGTAAACAAAACAGGTCAAAACCATCTAGGAAAAATTCTCATGAGTGTACGCCAGCAAATTCGTTCAGTGTATACTGCAGAAAATTGCTGCTAGCTTGGCAAATAAATTCGCAGCTTAATAAATCTGATCCACAAAGGTGGTGTTAATACTCCAATCGCTATAGTATGCGCAGGTAAACCTTGTTTGAGTAGCCCAAACTCAGTCGCAGGAAATCTACATCCAAAAAACTTGCGATCGCTCTTCTATCACCTGATTGTAAACATTCTCAGTTCGCTGTGCTAATTTATACCAATTAAACCGTCGCTCTAAATCTTCGTAAGCATTATCAATCAACCATTGTTTGTAACCAGGATGCTTTAAGATCTCCAAAATTCCCCAAGCAAGAGAATCTGGATTGTTTGTCCAAGTCACAATCCCAGTCTTCGTGTGCTGAACAACTTCTGGTAAACCGCCTGTATCAGAGACTACGACAGGAACTCTTGCGGCAAAGCTTTCTAATGCGACAATTCCAAAAGGTTCGTAGAGGCTGGGAAATACAGCACAATCTGCGATTGTTTGAAATTTATTAAGTGGTTCGTCACTCATGAAACCTGTGAAATAGCACTTATCCCAGATTCCTAGATCCCACGCTTGGCGTTTCAAGTGGTCAACATGACCACCACCAACCATGACAAACTTAACACGACCCTCCATTTCCCACAAAACTTTGGGAGCGGCATTGAGTAACACTGAAACACCTTTTTCATAGGTCATGCGACCTACATAGTACACAATACTTTCTCCATCCTCGGCAAACTGGCGACGCAAGTTCATCGCATCAAATTTATGGTGATGCTTTTTCTCAGGACGAATACCGTTAAAGATAACGTCAATTTTGTTCCAAGGAGTTTGTAGCGCCCATTCAACTTCTCGACGCATATAGTCGGTACATACTATCACTCGCCAAGCGTTGTATGCTAATAGCTTTTCCTTACCGTCAATATACTGCTGAATATCGTTGTGAATGCCATTGTGACGACCGTGTTCAGTTGCATGGATTGTGGCAATTAAAGGAACTTTGAAGTTATGCTTAAGGGCGATCGCGGCATCTCCTACTAGCCAGTCATGCGCATGAATGATGTCAAAAGGACCATCCTCTAGCATCAGTTTTGCTCCATGATGCCCCATACTCTCGTTAAAATTCACTACCCAGTGAAAAAAGTCGTGAGCTGGCGCTACTGGTAAGCGGTGTACATGAATTCCATCTACAACTTCATATAAAGGTGCTTGCCCAAATTCTACTGTCATTAAATGAATTTCATGCCCAAGCTTGACAAGTTCTGGATACAACTCCGCTACGTGGCGGGCAATTCCCCCAACAATTCGAGGTGGAAACTCCCAAGTCAAAACGAGAATTTTCATCTACCTCAATCTCACCAGTTTATTATTTCAAGATATATACAACTATCTAAAGATATATATCCACAAATTTAATTCGTGGAATTACGGAAATCTTAATGTATCTTAATAGTATAGTAATATATAAGCTTTTGTTAACGTTCAGAAAGTTATTAGTTCCTATCCTGTCATTACCATTACAGCTACTGGCTTATTTTGAAGTTTGAATCGTTCGCTTGCCAAAGGTGCCGCAGGCAATTATTCTTGAGTTTTGAATTATGAGTTATGAGAAGACCTTGTGGCATTCTTAACTCAACACTTAACATTCATCACTCTCTTAAGCTCAACACTAAGAACTCGTAACTCCCAACTTCCCCACATCAAGACAGCATACAAACAATCAATGTGGAATGTACCCCATCTAGACTTCGGTTATCCCGATACTGATGAGCATTCACTTGAGGGCTAGCTAAGTCATCATAGTAATAGTTACAATGTTTATTTTTCTTTAATGCCTGTTAGGCTTTACTCTTCTTGAAATTTACTATAAGATTAATAACAAAGTCATTATGACTTCAACTTAATGGGATGTAGTAGATTGATAAATTTCTAGCTTGACCAAGCGAGTGTGACTCTACAGCAACAATAAACCTGAATACGCGGGGAAACATCCCCAAGGGATTATCGTCTCTACATCTTCTGTAGGATGCTTATCCACCGAGATTTAGTTAATGTTCCTGATATAAAGTTTGCAATCCCTTTTCCCCTCTGTCCCAGCCAAAAAGTATCTGATTTGTTTACGGAGTTGACGACGCACCAATGCCCACTGTTAACACCCCAACCGAAGAAAACACCAACACCCGATTCACGGCTGATATGGTGCGCACTTATTTGCGCGAGATCGGTCGTGTACCACTACTAACTCGTGAGCAAGAAATTATCTACGGCAAACAGGTGCAGCAAATGATGTCTGTGCTAGATGCCAAAGAAGCTTTAGCAAAAAAATTGCACCGCGAACCAACAGCACAAGAGTGGGCTTCACATGTGAAAATGTCTGAAGCTGATATACACGACGTTGTGCGGCGGGGACAACGAGCTAAGCAGAAGATGATCGAGGCAAACTTGCGCTTAGTAGTTGCGATCGCCAAAAAGTATCAAAAGCGTAACATGGAATTCCTGGACTTGATTCAGGAAGGGACAATGGGACTTGAGCGTGGTGTTGAAAAGTTCGACCCTACACGCGGTTATAAGTTTTCCACCTACGCATATTGGTGGATTCGCCAGGCAATTACCCGTGCGATCGCTCAACAAGCCCGCACAATTCGTCTACCTATCCACATCACAGAAAAACTGAATAAGATTAAGAAAGTCCAACGAGAATTGGCACAGCGTTTAGGTCGTAGTCCTACCCCAGCAGAAATTGCAACGGAGTTAGAACTTGAACCAAGCCAAATTCGCGAGTACTTAAATCTTGCCCGTCAGCCAGTTTCTCTAGATGTTCGTGTTGGCGATAACCAAGACACAGAGTTACAAGACTTGCTAGAAGATGAAGGACCATCTCCAGAGCATTACATGACTCAAGAGTCGCTACGCCAGGATTTAGATCATCTGATGGCGGAATTAACCCCGCAACAGCGAGAAGTCTTGAACCTGCGATTTGGATTACAAGATGGTAACGAACTTTCTCTAGCAAAAGTAGGCGAACGTCTTAATCTTAGCCGCGAACGAGTAAGACAACTAGAGCATCAAGCTTTAGCACACCTGCGTCGCCGGAGAGCAAATGTACAAGAGTACATTGCAAGCTAATCGGCTGTTCTCCCTATATACCTGCGGTGTATAGACAAGTTCTCTAGCTCAAGTGTGAGGCGTAGAGAAGCCCCCTAAATCCCCCACACGTGGGGGACTTTGTTTTTGGAAGCACTTTCTATACCTCCTCTGCTCCTCAGATGTCGTAACTTTAAAGTGAAACGGTATCAAAGATATTGTTGCAACTGTTGTGCTAGGTTTTGAACGTGAGGCTGCTTCAGCATAGAAAGATGATTTCCTGGTACTTGATGAACTTGGATATCTTTAGCTAGTTGACTCCAACCTAGTGTTGAATCTTGGTGGTGAGAGGAATCATCAGTTTTAAATAGCGTAATGCGGTTAGGGTAATTTTGTGATGTATAGCGATATGCTGCTTGGCTATTGGCGTAATAAATCCGCAACATTGGCGCGATCGCAGATTCATCAACTAACCGTAATTGTGACTCTTCAGGAATCAAATTGGCGATCGCTAACCATTGCCAGCGAGAAAACCAATTGTGACGTCGGCGGCGAGTTAGATTTGTGACAATCGCACTATAATCTAGTAAAAACGGCAGCGTAGACCAAATTGCTGTTTTGAGGAGAAGCTTTAGGCTGTGACCAAGGGATGGTTGGTTGGCAGAGATTGGTGCTGGAGTATCTAGAATTGCCAAAAGTGCGACTTCGTGTCCTAACTGCGTTAGTTGTTGCGCCATCTCAAAAGCAACAAGTCCCCCGAAAGACCAACCGCCGAGGAAATAGGGACCATGCGGTTGCACAGTTTGAATGGCTTGGATGTAATACCTTGCCATCGCTTCAATTTGTTGAAAGGGAGTGTGTTTGCCATCTAATCCTAAAGGTTGCAGTCCATAGAAACTGCGATCGCTTCCGGTGCTGCGCTTTGCGCCATCGCCGTTTCTTAAGTGATGTGCTAACTCCAAGTAAGGAAAGACAATGCCAAAAATCGGATGAACGCAGAAAAAGGGTTGCTTGTGATTTCCCTTTGTGAGGAGGACTAATGGCGACCAAACTTCTGTAACCTGCTGCTGTGATGAAGTTTGAGTTTGTATTTGGGCTGACTTGTCAGTTGTTAACGACGATCGCAATCGGCGGTGTGATGCTCGATCGAGTCGAACTAAGGCGGGTTGTTGAGTAATGGTATCTTGTAATTCTTCTATGACAACAGCTAGTTGTGCAATCGTTGGTGATTCAAACACCCTACGCAACGGCACTTCAGTTCCAAAAACATCGCGCACGCGCGAGACAAGTTGTGTTGCGAGTAAAGAATGTCCGCCTGATTCAAAAAAGTTGTCGTGAATACTTGTAGATTTAAGATGTAATTCTTGCCAAATTTCAGCAAGCTTATATTCTGTAGGCGATCGCGATGCAATTGTTGTCCTTGATGTTGAAGTCACGTCTGGCAACGCACGGCGATCAATTTTACCCGTAGAAGTCAGACTAAATGATTCTATTGGAATAAATACAGAAGGGATCACGTATTCAGGTAAAGTTTGCCCCAAATAGTCGCGGAGTTGAGGAATGAGTTGATGCGCAAATTGAGCTTGTAGCGGATTATTAGCATAATCACTCCAGGTTGGTGGTGCTTGCTGCTGAACAAGAGGTAAATCAACTTCTCCCCCTCCATGCCGAATCAAGACGACATCATAATCACCTGTTTGTTGCGTAGACCATCCAATTTCTACGCGGTAGGGTAATACAGATTCTAGCTCCCACCAATCTTGGGGATCAATTGCTAGTTCAGTAGAGTGTAATTCACGCATTCGCCCCAGTGTTTTTGGCGCAGATTGATGAAATAACCAGTCAGCAGTTTGAACTGCGGTATGCACTCGAGAGTTGGTAACGTTAGCAACGCCAAAGATTTCCGGTTCAGTTTCTTGTAAATGATTTTGCACGTCAGTGATTGTGAGTGGCTGTTGTTTCCAGTTCCTCCATGTTGTTGAAGTCACAGTAGCCGCCTCGTCCATGTGAAGCAACACGTTGTAGCGAAATTGTGTCATTTCATTATGGCTATGACCTCGCGTCAGGTGAATTTGCACGCGCTGAATTCGGGGAAAGCGATCGCGTAAAGCATTAAAAAACTTCGGATCAATGACTAATTCAGGTTCCTCAAAGCGCGCTCGCTCAACTTGTTGTCGGAGTTGCTTTTGTTCTAATCCTGGATCAGCTTGTGAAGCCTGCATCCAAGTATGAAAGGCAGTCAGTAACGGCAAACTGCGGACATCACCAATAAACAACACACCTTTTGGTGCTAATGCCTCAATGGATTTTTCTAGTACTTGTATGAGATAATCTAGACTAGGAAAATACTGCACTACCGAGTTGAGAATCACAATATCAAATGTTGCGGCAGGAATTCCAGTAAAATCTGTTGCTGTTTGATGGAGTAGTTTAACTTGAGCTAAGCCATCTGACTGATTTTTAATCGCTTCTAGAGAGTTTGAAAAGTCTGTTGCCCAATAACTCTGACAATGCGGGGCAATGGGAAACAACAATAATCCTGTTCCACAACCGATTTCTAAAACTTTTTGGGGATGAAGTGCCAGAATCTGCTCAACGCGATCGCTTACCCATTCTTGCATTTGCTCAACTGGAATTGGCTGTTTGGTGTAACTGCTATTCCAACCAGTAAAATCACACTCACTGGCATTGATTACTGACTGATAGGTTTGGTTATAAAGCGTTTGCCAGTGTTGCACCTGCTGCATTTGCAGGGATTTTTCTATGTGCTGACGCTTGAGACTAAAATAGGCAATCAAACGCAAATCGTTCGCTGCTGCTTGAAATGCAATAGTAACAGCATCTTGTATAGCAGGATGTCGCTGTAGTGTTGCTTCAATTTCGCCCAACTCAACACGAAAACCGCGAATTTTAATCTGGTTATCAATCCGCCCTAAAAACTCAATTGTGCCATCAGGACGATAGCGGGCGCGATCGCCTGTGCGATAAAGGCGAGGATTGCGGCATTCATCATCAAAAGGATTGGCAATAAACTTTTGAGTTGTTAATTCTGGGCGATTGAGATAGCTGTGCGCAACTCCTGCACCACCAATATATATTTCACCAGGTACACCGATAGGAACTTGATTTAAAGCAGCATCTAGAATATGAACTTGAGTGTTAAATACTGGACGACCGATTGTAATGGGCTGTCCTGGAAATAATTCTCCCACGGTTGCCCAAATTGTTGTTTCTGTTGGTCCATACGCATTGAAAAATTGACGATTTACTGCCCAGCGATCTACTATTTGAGGCGAACAAGCTTCACCGCCTGTAATTAGCGTTTGCAGCGCAGGAAGTTCTGCAGATGGCAGAACATTTAAAACGCCTGGAGTCAGCAGTGCATGAGTAATGGCATTGTCTTGCAGAAATTGGATGAGTGCTGTTCCTGGTAACTGGGCACATTGAGGTGGAATATAAAGCGTACCTCCCGATCCGAATGCTAATGCTATCTCAAAGACAGAAGCATCGAAACTGAGAGAGCTAAATTGTAAAACGCGAGGACGTGATGCATGGAAAATTTGACGTTGTGCTGTAACAACATTACATAAACTACGATGTGTAATTAGTACGCCTTTGGGTGTACCTGTGGAACCGGACGTATAGATGACATAGGCAAGATTGTCACGCCCTACAACCTGACGCGGTTTTTTCTGATTGAGTTCTGGTAGTTGATCGAGGCATAAGTGTGCTAGCGATCCTGGAATTTTTTCAACTAACCATGACTGGGTTAGTACAATTGAAACTTGTGTATCTTCAAGAATAAATTGCAAGCGGTGCTGTGGATACTGAGGATCGAGCGGTACATAAGCACCACCTGCTTTGAGAATTCCTAAAATACCAACGACCATATCAGGCGATCGCTCGACACACAACCCTATTAAGTCATTCGGCTGAATAATTTGCTGTAATGTTTGTGCTAGTTGATCGGCGCGGTGGTTTAACTGTTGATAGGTAAGTGTTTCCTGTTCCCCAACGAGGGCGATCGCTTCAGGAAATTGCTGTGCTTGCGCCTCAAATATTTGATGAAAGCATTCCTGAATGGGTTCTTCTGATGCAGTATTGTTCCATTCACAAAACTGCTGCTGTTCTCCAGAGGTGAGGAGAGGAAGTTCTGACAAACGAGCATCTGGATTGGCAACAATACCTTTTAGTAAAGTTTGAAAATGTCCTATCAAGCGACCAATTGTATCCCGATCGAATAAATCTGTACTGTAAGATATAAAACCACTTAAGCCTGCTTGCGATCGCCAAAAGCTGCGTAGCCCGTGATTTGGTTCCCACAAATGAACTTCTAGATCGAACCGCGTTGTTCCTGGTTCTATAGCAACAGGTTCTAGTGTCACTCCTGGTAATTCTAAAGGCTGCATGGGGGCATTTTGAAGCGCAAATGCTACTTGAAAGAGCGGATTGCGGCTGAGATCTCGCTGGGGATCTAATTCTTCAACAAGTTTTTCAAATGGCAAGTCTTGATGCATATACGCTGCTAGGGCAACATCTCGAACTCGCTGGAGTAATTCGCGAAATGTCGGATTACCAGATAAGTTTGTGCGTAACACCAAACTATTGACAAAAAAGCCAATTAAGTTTTCAAGTTCACTGCGATGTCGATTCGCAATCGGAGAACCCACGGCAATATCTTCTTGCCCTGTATGGCGGTAGAGTAATGTTTGAAAGGCGGCTAGCAGCAGCATAAACAGCGACACGCCTGCTTTTTGGCTCAAGGTTTCTAACGCTTGAGTAAGGGTAGGAGAAAACTGTAAATGATAAGTTGCACCTCGGTAAGTTTGCACTGGAGGGCGAGAGCGATCGCCTTGTAACTCTAGCACTGGTAAATCTTGCAATTGCGATCGCCAGTAAGTCAGTTGTTCTAATTCTTGTAACTCATTACGTTGCCAGCAAGCAAAGTCTGTGTATTGAATTGGTAATGCAGGTAATGTTGGTGTTTCCTTTAGCACAAAAGCACTATAAAAGCAAGCAAGTTCGCGGACAAGTATCCCCAATGACCAACCATCTGCTACAATATGATGCATCGTTAGCAGCAAAATAAACTCATTAACGTCAAATTGCAGCAACGTGACTCGTAAAAGCAGATCGCTACTGAGATTAAACGGACGTTGTGCTTCAGCAGTTGCTAACTGTTGAATGAGGCGATCGCGTTCCTCTTGCGGTACAAATTGTAAATCCACTACAGGTAACGTCAGCTTGACTTGAGCAGCAATGACTTGAACAGGTCCATCAACAGTTTTAAATGTGGTACGCAGTGCTGCATGACGCCGGATAATTTCATTAAATGAGCGCTCTAATGCTGCTTGATGAAGTGTTCCTTGCAACCGAATTGCCGCAGGCACATTATAAAAAGGATTGTCGGGTGCTAGCTGATATAAAAACCATAAACGCTGTTGAGCAAATGATAGAGGATACGTTGTTGCACAAGCAGCAGGTTGAATCGGTGTCGAGTGCAAAGGTTGCTGATGCAGTGCTAAAATTTCGGCTTTGCGCTCAACTAACTGTTGTTGTAGTTCTGGCGTGAGAGTTCCTTCAGGTGCATGACAACGCAGGCGATCGCCTTCTACTGATACTTGCACATCTAAACTTTTTAAATATGCTAGGAAGTCAATAATTGTGGTCATAATTCTATTTCCTCGCGTCGCTGCTGGAGATGATCGGGAGTTTCTTGCCCTTGCACTGTTGAGACTGCATCGATTTTCTGTGCAAGTTGGGCGATTGTGGGAGATTCAAACAAACTTCTTAGTGGAATTTCGACTTGAAAGCGATCGCGGATGCGGGAGATTAGTTGTGTTGCTAGTAGCGAATGTCCCCCCAACTCAAAGAAATTATCGTGAATTCCTACCTGTTTACGTCCTAGTAGTTGACACCACAGATCTACTAAAGATTTTTCTACCGAGGTACTAGGAGTCACTAATATTGTGTCTGGTGCAATTATGGGTAACGGTAATGCTTGGCGATCAATTTTGCCGTTAATTGTCAAAGGTAGTGTCTTTAATGATACAAACACCGCAGGAATCATATATTGAGGTAGTTGCGTTTTTAAAAAAGAGCGCAAATCGCGATCGCTAACGACTGCTGTTGGTTGAGGAACAAAGTAAGCAATTAATTGACGATCAGCAGCAACTTCGCGCACGTTTACTACCGCAGTTTGCACGCTGGGATGTTGTGCTAGAACTGTCTCAATCTCGCCCAACTCTACCCGAAATCCGCGAATTTTAATTTGATTATCAATGCGACCTAAAAATTCAAGATTGCCATCCGCACGGCGACAAGCGCGATCGCCAGTTTTATAAAGACGAAGATTTCTATCTTGATCAAGCGGATGAAAAAACTTATCTGCAGTTAAATCTGGACGATTGAAATATCCTTGTGCTAACCCATCTCCACCAAGATAAATTTCCCCACTGATTCCCGCAGGAACTGGGTTAAAATGGGCATCTAATACATAAACTTGAGTATTGGCAATTGCCTGTCCGATGGGAATTGTTATGGCATTTTCTGGCACTTCTTGCACTTCATACCAAGTAGAAAATGTTGTATTTTCTGTAGGTCCATAAACATGGATAAGATGCTGAGGTTTACCGTGTTGTAGTACTGTGCGGACGCGATCGGGAGTTGCTGCTTCACCACCAAATAAGAGATATTTCAACGGTTGGAATGCATTAGGAACTTCAGCCACAGTTTGATTGAATAATGCTGTTGTCAAAAACATGACATTGATGTGCTGTTGCTGAAGCGCAGTTTTAAAATCTGTAGGTGACAGCGTTGTTTCTCGCTCAATATCTACTAACTCAGCACCATTAAGTAATGCGCCCCATATCTCAAAAGTCGCCGCATCAAAAGCAATATTTGCTACCTTAGCAACGCGATCGCCTGGTGCAATTTCTATGTAGTCAGTTTGGCAAACTAATCGATTAACTGCGCGGTGAGTTACCATCACTCCTTTGGGCGTTCCTGTTGAGCCGGAAGTATAAATCACATAAGCTAGCTGATCTACGTTGCAAGGAGTATCCAAATTCTCCTCTGATTCTTGTGCGATCGCTGTCCATTCTTGGGCTAAATCAATTATTTTGACATTAGGTGTATTTAAAAATACTTCTTTTTTATGTGTTATTATTAATGTAACTTGGGCATCTTCTACCAAAAAGCGCAGTCGTTCGGAAGGATAAGTAACGTCGAGAGGAACATAAGCACCGCCTGCTTTGAGAACTGCTAGCATTGCAGCAACGGTTTCTGTAGCTTGTTCTAGACAAATGCCTACACGTTCTGACTTGCCCAATTTCTGCAAATAACGTGCGAGTTGATTACTACCTTGATTTAATTGTTGATAAGTAAATTGGTTTTGTGCACGGATTGCGATCGCTTGTGGTTGTTGACTAACCTGTGCTTCAAATAATTGATGAATACAAACTTTGGGATAATTAGTACAAACACCATTTCCACTCAATAACACCTGTTGCTCTTGACTTGTTAATAACGGTAATAAAGATAAAGGCGTATCTGGATTTGCCACAATCGCTGCTAGAAGTGTCTGAAAGTGATGTCGCAGGGAGGCGATCGCATCGGCTTCAAATAAATCAGTATTGTAAATAACGACACCGCGTAACCCGTCAGATTGCTGCCATCCTTTGCCCCATAAATTTCTAAAATTACCTGTGCATTTCCACATATACACTTCTAGATCAAAGCGTGTTGTTTTCACCTCAAACTCAACTGGATTAAGAGCTAATCCTGGTAACTCTAGTTGTTCCATTGGAGTATTTTGGAGTGCAAAGACGACTTGAAATAGAGGATTTTGACTAAGACTGCGAACAGGTTGCAGTTCTTCTACAAGCTTTTCAAACGGTAAATCTTGATGTGCATAAGCGGTTAGCGTGACATCTCTGACTCGATTTAGTAATTCACGAAACGAGGGATCGCCTGCTAGATTTGTCCGTAAAACAAGATTGTTGACGAGAAACCCGATAATTCCTTCTAATTCACTGCGGTGACGATTAGCGATCGGCGAACCCACAGCAATATCAGTTTGTGCAGTGTAGCGATACAGTAAAGTCTGAAACGCTGCTAACAAGGCCATAAATAGCGTCACACCTGCTTGCTGACTTAACTCCTCTAAGGCATCAAGTAACTCTTGTGGTAACTCTAATAATTGACTTGCACCTTGATAACTTGGAACCAAAGGGCGAGGAGCAGAAGGTAAATTTAAAGTTGGTAGATCTTTTAACTGCTGTTTCCAGTAGTTTAATTGAGTATTTAACACTTCTCCTTGCAACCACTCACGCTGCCAATGGGCAAAATCAGCATATTGAATCGGTAACTCTGGCAGTGCAGCAGGTTGATTGTTCACAAACGCAGAATACAGTTTGCCTAACTCTCGAATGAAAATACCGCTTGACCATTCATCAAAAATGATGTGGTGTAGGAGAATCAGCAGCAGATGTTCAGAGTGGTTCAATTGCCATAAGTGTACTCGAAATAGCGGTCCCTGCTTTAAGTTAAAAGGCTGCTGAATTTCTTGGCGGATCTGTTCTAAAGCGACTTGTTCGCAGGTTGTTGGCAATGCTTGAAGATTGATTAAGGCAAACGGCAGTTGCATCAAAGCCGGAGAGATAATCTGTACCAATTCCCCATCGATAACATCAAAAGTTGTCCGTAGCGTTTCGTGACGACAAGCGATCGCCTGCACACTTTGTTCTAGTGCTGAGTGATGCAATGAACCTGTGAGTTGAAATACCAGTGGAATTGTATAAAGAGAAGCCCCTGGAATTAATTGATCGATGAACCATAATCGCTGTTGGGCAAATGAAGCTGGAAAGACAAACACTTCCTCAACAGAATTACACTCTGTGCTTAAATCATTCACGCCTTCACCTTCTCAACCTACTCTGTATTTAAAGTGAAAGTTCTGTTGCAAAACTATGCTTTGAGATAGATTTAAAGATAATTTTCTGTTGCCAACGCATCGCGAGTGAGGAAAAGCGTAGTATCAAATAAACCTTAAATTGGAGAACTCGGTTGAAACGCTGGCGGCGGCTGTTATTACTGCTATCAATTTTACTGATTGGGCTATCGTGGTGGGGAATTGTTGCAGCCCGAAATGGATTGGTTGTGCGATCGCTTGAACGAGATGTTCCATTACTGTATCTTGCACCACAACAAGCAACCGCTGCACCTGGAGTTTTAATTGCACATGGGTATGCAGGTTCTAAGCAACTCATGCTAGGCTACGCGCACGTTTTGGCTCGTGCTGGTTACGCTACGATGCTATGGGATTTTGACGGACATGGCGCAAACTCTCATCGATTGCAACGATTTGAATTACAGCAAAACCTAAATGTGGCACTAAATGCCTTACTAGAGCAACCGGAAGTTGATTCCACTCGCCTAGCTTTACTAGGTCATTCTATGGGAAGTGGCATCGTGATGAATGCGGGAATTGAGCAGGTTGATTTATTTGATGCTGCGATCGCCGTTTCGCCAACAGGTGCATCTGTCACACCTCAAGCACCGCGTAACTTACAACTGCAAGCAGGTAGTTGGGAAGGTCGATTTATTGCTAATGCCGAACGATTACTAACAGCAAGTGGAGGTACTAATGATAATTTTGCTGCAGGTACTGCTCGCGAATTGGTAATTGTTCCCAATGCCGAACACATCACTATTTTATTTAATGACGTCAGCCATCAAGCTGCGTTACGTTGGCTCAATGCTACCTTTAACCAGTCTAGTACTAGCAATTATCGCGATCGCCGCATGGCTTGGTATGGTTTGCATTTGCTTGGTTGGTTACTACTACTAACAGCGGTAGCTTCTAGTCTTGTACCGCGTCAACCTCACTTCAAAAAAGTTCCTGCGTCAAGACGTTGGAGTGGGTTATTACTTGCACCTCTAATTGCTGCGGGCAGTGTAACACTTCTAAATCAAGGCGGTATAGAACTTGCGGGTCTAGGTGGCGTGCAGGTAGGCGGAGCCGTTAGTTTGTGGTTTTTCGTTGCGGGAATTACTTGGTTAGCATTGCTAGCTCGTCTGCCACGTCCTACATTAAGAACAGCAAAATGGGGACTGATTTTATTTGCTCTATTGTGGATAGCGTTTGGTGCAATGGCACAAGTTGTTTGGTTGCAATGGTGGTTAATTCCTACGCGACTGCAAATTTGGTTGCCTTTGGCTGTTGCTTGTCTACCCTGGTTTTTAGCCTCTGGTATTGCCCAACAGGAAACCAGTACCAATGCCCGATTTGGTTGGTGGTTTGCTCAGAGTGTCATTTTAATTGGTGGTTTTCTATTAACGTTGAACTTTCTGCCCCAATTAGGCTTTATGTTTCTCCTATTGCCTTTATTTCCCCCTTTAATTGCTGTTCTCTCGTTAGTAGTTGCGTTTGTCAAAGAAGCGTGGATCTCGGCACTTGCGAGCGCTTTATTCTTCGGTTGGATTCTAGCCGCTGGTTTTCCACTTTCTAGTTAACGCCAATCGCTCTGACCTCTGACCTCTTGCTATATCAACGTCCATAATAAACTCGTGCATTACTTAAGCCAGAGTTGAGGAAAAATTGATTCCACTGTTCTGCTAGAGCACGATTGGAAAATGGTCCTACTCTAACATGAGATCCGCGTGGTTGTGTTCGCTGACTGACATCAATGACAGCATTTTGCTGTAATTGCCTGATTTGATCTGCGATCGCAGGTAAACTTTCTCGTCTATCTGGAATCACAACATAATAGGTGCGCGAATCTCCAGTAAAAGCTGTGTCGGTACCTGTGTTAAGATTGGCAATTCGTGCAACGACACCAGCAGATCTAAGTTCTTGGGCGCGTTGCTCAGCATTAGAATTTTGCTCAAATGCTCCAGCCTGAACGACTGCTCGTCCATTGTATTGTCGTACAAAGGCTTGTGGTTCGAGTTGTTTGACTTGTTCTAAAGTTGGGGAACTTGCATCATCAACATAAACTAAGTAACTTAAATTGCCACTGCTTGGAGTATTAACTGTAGGTGGTGTATTCGATGATGGTGCTTGAAAATCAAATTCACGCGGAACAAAAATCGACGATGGTGATTGTTGTGCTACATCTGGCGTCTGTGGTGGTGGCGGTAGGCGATCGCTTACTGCTTCAGCTATAAAAATATCCTGAGATGATGCGACTTCGATAGCTGTTACGAACCACCCCCCTAACACTATGGCAGTTAAGGAGATGATGAGAGATGGTTTAGCTTGAGCAAACCAACTGGCATTGCACAGTGGATGACGTGTGTTCATCTTGATGTGTTGTAATGCTGAGCGCAAACGGGAATTGATTTTTATGAGTGATAAATTAGACACTTTAGCGTCAAAGTAGGTTGCTTGACTGACTAAAATGCATAAATGTTACAAAAGCAAGTTACCGCTATTGGTATTGTCTGTTCAAGCGCAATTTTGCTGAGAAATATAGTAATTTTGGTGCTTATTTTATCTATCTATCAGTAAATATACAGTAGGCGATCGCGCTCAGCAAACTACCTACTCAAAGTTGATAGTTGTTGTCATAGTATTCTCAGTGTGAATTGAGTAAATTGCTACACGGCAACAGCAACGTTGCCACAACGTTCGTTGGCTGGAACTGCTTCCATAATTTTTTGGGGATTGGGCAAGTTGAGATTATCCATAAACTCAATGAAGCCGTCGCGCGTACGCCCTATAAAGCGGGGATTCCACTGCTTTTCTTCCCCGATTGTGGATACTGTATGTCCTCGATAGTCGTGTCCAGGATAAACTAAGGTATCGTCTGGAAGGGTAAACAGGCGCTGAGTTACAGAGTCGTATAATGTTCCGGCATCACCACTTTGAAAATCAGTACGCCCACAGCCACGAATAAATAAAGCATCACCTGTTAATAACTGCGTGTCATTGACAAGATATGCTACATGGCTATCAGTATGTCCAGGAGTGGCGATCGCTTGAATATAGACATCCCCAATCTGCAATGTTTCGCCATCTCGAATGAAGCAATTAGCACAAGCTGCATTGGCTTTTTCTGGTACAACTCCGTGACATCCTGTGAGTTCGCGTAGTTTCGCTGTACCAGTGATGTGATCGGCATGGATGTGTGTTTCTAAGCAATAACGGA
Organism: Gloeocapsopsis sp. IPPAS B-1203; assembly: GCF_002749975.1. Taxonomy (NCBI): domain Bacteria; kingdom Bacillati; phylum Cyanobacteriota; class Cyanophyceae; order Chroococcidiopsidales; family Chroococcidiopsidaceae; genus Gloeocapsopsis; species Gloeocapsopsis sp. IPPAS B-1203. Next base: position 255,296 of record NZ_PEIG01000003.1, read on the forward strand.
GTGTTAAACCTAACTCATCAATAAGTTTGCGATCGCGTTCGACTTGTTCCACGACTGGATCGACAATTACTGCGTCTTTTGATTTGGAGTCTGCAATGAGATAGGTATAGGTTCCAGTATTTTGATCGAACAGTTGACGAAATAGCATATGCACTTGCTCCTGATTTTTCGCGATAGACTGTTGCTATCCTCAGTTAATGAGCCAAATATATAACTATATAGTAAAATGACTGAGATGTAATTGCAATACTATTTGTGTTGATTGACAAAAAATACCGCTTATCGGTGCTTTAATAAAAATGCTCAATATCAAGCACGACGTAATTTTCCTAGTTGCTCTAATTGTTCGCTTTGTTGAGTTATTTGAATAGAAAGGGCGTCACAAACCATCTCGCACAGATCAAATAAAATAGGATTCGCTATTTCGTAGTAAACGCACACACCGCGCTGTTCGCGGGAGACAATACCCGCCTGCGTAAGTATTCTTAAGTGCTTTGAAACGTTGGCTTGTCCGAGTTCAGTAGCTTCAATAATTTCACTCACATTTTTAGCTCCCGATTTGAGCGCACAGACAATTTGCAAACGGCTGACTTCTGACAAAACCTTGAAAAACTCGGCAATCAATCCTAGTGCTGCTGGCGACAATTGTGTCATTTCAGATGCTGTTAGAGAGGCATCACTGGAGTGTGGCGTCATATATAGTGACTAAATAATAAGATTAATTAGCTTTTATTTCTATTATATAGCTATTTAGTGATAAATCTTTCGGTCTCTGATTCAATTATCCATCCATAGCTAGATTATTCTATATGATTAACTAGTAATATAGCAAATAAGTAAGATGGTGAAATAGTTAAAAATGCAGAACATCAAAAAAATTAACGATGAAATTGCAGTAGCAACAAATCAATTGACACCAGAAGACTTGCAGCAAGCAGCACAAGCAGGATATCGCACCGTATTGAATTTGCGATCGCCTCATGAAGAGGGAGTGTTACCAGAAGAACAGCAGTATGCAGAAGCCGCAGGATTACAGTATGTCAACATTCCTGTGAAGCCTGATAGCTTGAATCAAGAACTAGCAGATCAGGTGCTACAGCAAATTGAGCAATCACCAAAACCTGTACTAGCTCATTGTAAAAGTGGTTTGCGTTCTGGTGCAATGGCATTGATGTATGTTGCCACTTGTGAAGGGATAAGTGCACAAGAAGCGATGCAGCGGGGACAGCAAATGGGATTCGACTGTAGTGCTAATCCAGCTATGAAAAAGTTTTTTGAAGATTACGTAACGACAGACTTCCAACGCTCACAGTAGCAAGCAGGAGAAAAAATTAATGAGGAACATTTGCACGAGCTACATCGGTCTAAGTGTATACTTACGTACTACGGTAGCGGTTTTCTGGCGTCAATTGCTGCTAGTCTGCTGAAAAAGCGTGGATTCGAGGAGTAGCGAATATTCCTAGCTCTTGGATTGCCTGGACAGCAAAGTTACCTGTTGAGACAACTAAAAAAAATTAAGCTCTTGGGAACTTTCCGAGTTTCGATCCCAAGAGCCTTTTCAATCCAGTTCACTCCTCACACAACTAAGTCTAAGATTTCTAGTAGGAGAAATATGAATAAGAGTGACACTTTTCATATTGTCATCCTAGGTTTAGAAAACAAAAAACACTGACATTGTAAGGAGAATACTCTTTAAATTTAACTTGACTAGCTTTCTGCTTTCCCAGAAACGCAATATTTTGTTACTGAAAGTTTCATTTAGTTTTGGGCGATCGCGGGAGTTTTTACGTGCAAGCGTTGAAACATAGCTTCCCGTGCTTGTTGTGCCAAAGTGTCATTGAGGGGTGAAAGTGATATTGCTGATTGATACTTTTGTCTGAGCGCAGTTTGAATGAGCCAGTCGGCAACAAATGGATTTTTGGGTAATAATGGACCATGCGAATAAGTCGCGATCGCATTTTGATAAAACGCACCTTCTGTACCATCTTCACCATTGTTACCTAAACCTTGGACAACTTTTCCCAGAGCTTCGACTTGTCCTAACTTAGTTCGTCCACCATGATTTTCAAACCCAATCAAGTATGCAGGAGAACCAATCATTGCTGCAAGTTCTTGTGCCAATCGTTTTGCGGTGACTTCAACAACAAGATTGCCAATACAACGGCGGGCGTTTGTTCCTGGATGAACTGAGATAAAATCTAGTAACCCTAATCCTTCAATTCGTTGTCCTAAAGCAGGTTCATAGTAGTGTCCGAGTAATTGTGGCGCACCGCAAGTAAATACACCAGGAGTCCCGTTATCAATTTTTTCTCGCAAGGTTTCAGCTTTAGTACCGCGTAAATCGCGCATCACAATTTCTTGTTGTCGATCTTGCGCACCACCACCGACAATCATATCTACGCTTTGAAAGTCTACTGCTGTGGCATTTTGATCGAGAGGTAATACTTTTACTGTATACCCGCGCCACTCACAACGTTTTCGCAGACAAATGACATTTCCGCGATCGCCGTAAGTACTCATTAAGGTGGGATATAGCCAGCCGATTGTTAGTTCAATTTGTTCTGGATGCATAGATAGCTGTTGGCAATTAGCAACAAGTCTTAGTTTAGAGAATCTTACGTCCTGTGAGGACTTCGCGCACTTCTAACATCGCTGAGTAAGTGGGGAGAATGTGGAGTGTTTGATCGGCTGGTGTGTGTTCTAAAGCGGTTGCGATCGCTTCGCGTAAGTTTTCCTTAACGATAAGTTGTAAATCTTCTTGCTGAGAGTAGCGTAACCGTAGTGCCATATCATAAACGCGATCGCCACTGACAATGAATGTTCCACCTTGATCGACCAGTTTTTCAGTATCGACATCCCAGATCCAAGAGACATCAGTACCATCAGGAATGCGATCGTTTAATACAAACAAGACTGGTGCAAGTTGTGAAGATTGTTGCCTTACCTGATTAACTGCGCGGATTGTCTCGTTCATTCCCACAGGATTTTTGGATAACAGAATACGTACGTGTTTGCCGTTGATCTGTAACTCTTCTGCACGTCCGAATGCTGCCTGAAAATTACTAATTGTGTCGCGGATTGTTGCTTCATCCACACCAAGTTGTTGCGCAGCTAAAACTGCAGCTAAAGTGTTGTACTTGTTGTATAATCCAATTAAAATCTGGGGGTGTTCTTGACTGTTAATTGCTACTGGTGCTTTATGGAAACCGCAGCTAGGACAGCGAAAATCTCCTAAATGAGATAGATAAACACCTTGGTAGTCAAGCGAATGTCCGCAGTTAGGACAGTAGATAGAGTCTACTGCGTGAGGAATTTCTTCTAGGTACTGTTCAGGTTCGTTTAAGCCAAAAAATAAGACTTTTTGAGGTAATTGTTGACCCATGTAAGAAAGGGTGGGATCGTCGGCATTAGGAATAACTACGGTATCGGGTGGTAAAGTGGCGATCGCTTTTCCCCAGCGTTGGCTGATAGTGTCTACTTCGCCATAGCGATCAAGTTGGTCGCGAAATAAGTTTAAACACAGAATAATTCTTGGTTCAATTGCGGCGACAACTTTAGGAACAACATTTTCATCGACTTCTAAAATTGCGTAATCGACATCGAGTTTGCCTACCAAGTTAGTGTTAGCAAGCAGTGTTGTCATTAAGCCATTCTCTAAATTTGCACCAGTTGCATTGTGTGCAATCCGCTTACCTTGACGTTCTAGCATAGTGCGTAACAGCAAAGATGTTGTTGTTTTGCCGTTTGTCCCTGCAATGAGAATCACACCGTGTTTGACTTGGCGACTGAGTAGCTGTAGTAATTGGGGCTGTAAGCGACGCGCAATTTCACCTGGTAAAACACTGGCTGCGCCGAGTCTAAGCGATCGCACTGCGAACGTCACTGTTTTTGCGGTTAATACTGCTAAACCTAGTTGTAGTCTATCTTTAACCTGAATTTTTGCCATTTCCCCTACTACATGTATATAAGCAATTGCAGCTAATCTTCACTTGCGCTTATATTTTTGCACTATCTTTATGCATCGTATAACTGACACGCTAGAAATCTTTAACCGACTATGATACTGCACCTATCTGAGTGATTTGAATCTGATGCTTTCGTTTCAAATAACGTGTGCGCTATAAATTCTGTCTTGGCATGGAATACCGCTAATAGCCCACTCATGATATGGGTATTTTGATACTGAAGCTTGACTTGACTAAAAAATAGCTGAGCATATTTGCGATCGCCCACAAGCACGTATAATAAAAGCTATTCTTCTTTTAAGACAAAATCAGATAAACATCAGAAAAAAGTTACTTAAAATTCGTATCTCAATGATAAAATTTGTATGCGTTCATCTTGATTAAAATTCAATCAGTACAGAGTACTTAAAGTGATTCGACTGGCTCACTAGAAGTCACCATAAGAGCTAAACAAAAGAAGGCTACTTCATTTGGTTAATATGTTGCGCTTAACTAACAAGCTAACAGATCGGTCATAAGTTCAAGCTTGCTCTGTTTGTCTTAAGTAATACTTACAGTACGTTTAACTTAGATATTTTTGACTAATATAGCGATTGTTTAATCAGAAATTATTCTTGTTTTTGCCTAAAGCTTTGACTATCAATAATAGTCTATTTTTGGAGCATTTAAGGCTTATAGACAAGAATGACAACTCATCATAATACCTGTAGCTTTGATGCTTATTGATTATATTAGTCAAATAAAAATTTGTATAAAATAACCGAATAGCGTTTCAGTATGTATTCTAATTCAGTAGTTATTAAAAGTTATAAATGTTTGAATGTTTACAGTTATCCTACTTTTAGTATTTTGTAATACAGCATTCTTCAAATGCTATTGTGTAATTTTGAGAGTAACGCATTTGACAACCTACCCACATATATGGTAAAGAAAAGATATAAAGCTCATTAAAGATATAATTTAAAAGCATGATTTTAGTAAAGTAAGCTTAAGTTTTTTGACAGGTACGTAATAGAAGTAAATATTATATAGATTGTCAACAGCTATCAGACAAGTTATTTTTATCTTAAAAATAAGAAATTCTTATATAGCAAGGAGAAATCTAAGATATTGTGATTTTTATGTCACCCTTTGTAGTTAAATAAAAAGATTGTAAGTTACTAACTTAAGGTTCAACCATAAGGTTTGTGAGTTCGCTTGAGTCAGAAATATACCAAGGTGCCAGAAAAATATTGTAAGGAGGTTCTGTAGAATCAACTAAGTCAATGCATAAAGCTAATTGAAATAACATTTAGTCCTTTTTTCATACTCTGAAAAACGGAATACACTTGTAGCTTATTTTAAATTTTACATGCATAGTGACCGCTACATAAAAATAGATTAACTTGTTTTTTTCATCAATAAGATAAGTATTAAGTTTCGTAAACTTTAGAAAAAATACTAAAAATGACCTGAGAAATTAATTAAATACTTTTGAATAAAAATGAAAATATCAGTAGAGGAAGCAATAGAAATAGTAGAAAGTGTCACTCAAGAAGGTGGTTTAAGTAAAGTACAAGAAATTGTTTTTCGTCAATGTTGGGAAGGATGCTCATACCAAGAAATTGCTAGAAAATCTGGATATCAACTAGGCTATATTAGAGATGTTGGTCATAAACTGTGGCAATCACTTTCAAAAGCTTTCGGTCAAAAAATTACAAAAACTAATTTTCAACGAGCTATTAAACAATATCAAATAACTGCATTATCTCCAAAGAATGAACTTCAGACAACACCAACAAGTGCTAGTAATGTACCCCCTGTACAATTAAGTACAGTCAGCCAAAAGCAAGATTGGCAAGAGAAAATTGATGTTTCCATGTTTTTTGGTCGTACGACTGAATTATCTAATTTGGAACAGTGGATAATTAGCGATCGCTGTCGTGTAATCTCGCTTTATGGAATGCCAGGAATTGGGAAAACGTTATTAGCAGCATTCTGTGCAGAACAGATGCAGTACAAGTTTGAGTATCTCATCTGGCGCAACGTGCGTAATGCTCAACCAATTAGAGAATTATTAACAGAAATCGTTTTATTTTTATCACAACGACAAGTAGGAGAATTGCCGCAGACAACAGACGACTTAATCTCATGTTTAATGAAGTACTTAAGGGAGCATCGTTGTTTATTGATCTTAGATAACTACGAATCTATTTTACAAAGTGGTGGAAAAGCTGGGCGTTATCGCGATACCTACGAAGGATATGGTCAATTACTACGGCAAGTAGCCGACGAAAGTCATCAAAGCTGCTTGTTGCTGACGACAAGAGAGATGCCCATTGGTTTAACAGTCAAAGAAGGCGATCAGTTACCTGTGCGATCGCTGCAATTAAGTGGTTTGTCATCAGAACCAGCCTATGAAATTTTAAGAACAAAAGGTCTAGTATTCAATAACGAAGAAGCACAAGGTTTAGTGACTCGTTATTCAGGTAATCCACTTGCTTTAAAAATTGTAGCTGTAGCAATTCAGTCTCTATATAAACAAGATATATCTAAGTTTTTGTCTCAAGGTCGAATTGTTTTTGGAGAGATCTGGGATTTGTTAGAACAGCAATTTAATCGTCTATCGAACCGTGAAAAGCAAGTGATGTTGTGGTTAACAAGTTATCAAGAAGACACCTCTTTATTGAAACTAGATGAAAACAACTTGCCTGGATTATCTACAAGAGTAGTGTTAGAAGCTTTGCAATCTCTACAAATGCGATCGTTCATAGAAAACAACTCATTGCGTTTTACCCAGCCCAATATGATTTTAGAGTACATTAAAGAAGTAACCCACTATAAAAGCGAATCTAGTATTCTCAAATTCGCAACAATCTCTTCAGAATTGAGTCAGCTTCCAATACTTACAAAAAACCAAGGTTAACTATAAGAGAAGTGTATTAATCGCACTACCATTAAAATTGCTTCTCTAGTTCTGCTGTTTGTGTTATGAATTGCTGAGTTTGCTCAATGTCTAAGCGAGAACAGAAATTTTCCATTGTCAGCTTTAAACCTTGTTGTAGAGAAATTGCCGGTTCCCAATTAAGCCAGGCTTTGGCACGTGTAATGTCTGGACAGCGATGGCGCGGATCGTCTAACAGTGGTGGTGCAAACTCAATCTTGACGTTAGGATTGACTAGCCTTTGCACATTTTGAGCTAGCTCTAGAATAGTACAGTTATTTGGGCTACCCAAGTTGACTGGACCAATGTATTCACTATTCATCAGCCGCATCAATCCTTCTACTAGATCAGAAACATAGCAAAAACTTCGAGTTTGATAACCGTCACCATATACCACCAAAGGCTGATTACGGAGAGCCTGAACTATTAAGTTACTTATGGCTCTACCATCATTTTCTAACATGCGCGGACCATAAGTGTTAAAGATGCGGGCGACACGAATTTTTACATCATTTTGCCGATAGTAATCGAAAGCAAGAGTTTCTGCAACTCGCTTACCTTCGTCATAGCAGGAGCGAATTCCGATCGGATCGACATTTCCTCTATAGTCCTCACTTTGAGGATGAATTTCGGGATCGCCATAAACTTCACCAGTAGAGGCTAAAAGAAATCTAGCTTTCACCCGCTTGGCAAGCCCTAGCATATTTAACGTCCCGATCACATTAGTTTTAACTGTTTTGACTGAATTAAATTGGTAATGCACCCGTGCTGTAGGACAAGCTAGATGATAGATTTGCTCAACTTCTAATCGTAAAGGTTCAGTGACATCGTGTCGTAGCAGTTCAAAATTTGGATACTCCATCCACTTAAGAATGTTACGTTTATGTCCCGTATAAAAATTATCTAAACAAATGACTTCATGTCCCTGTGCCATCAATCGATCTATTAAATGAGAGCCAATTAAGCCCGCACCGCCTGTAACTAATATTCTCATCTTTACCTTGCTCGTGAGCTATTTTCTATGCTTTGTTAGTCAAATTCAATTTATAAAGATTGACATCTTTGTTTGTTTTTTGTGTTTTACAAAATTAAAAACTCCGCTCAATATTTGTTTAAAATTTAATAAGTTCATTAGATTCTCTATTCACAGATAGATTGATTTGATAGTTTAGCTGTTGAAACTGATTGTGCATCCAAGTATAACCCTTAGCAATACAATGCGTACAAGCTTCACCACAGTTATTTCCCTGATCGTCACAAAGAATTACACTTGCTTCTTTTCTTTCAAAATGCTGCTGACATAAGTAGCAAAGCTGATAATTTTCACAACAGCTACTATTACTATTGTTATGTTCAATTTGAATTTGCATGGTCTCTAAATTTTACTTAAATGTTCATTTGGAGAAATAGTATAAATTAGTTATCAAATTAACGTAAATACTCTAGCCAGAAGCCTTCTCATACCTATTTTTCTAGTTAATTGTGAGGAGAATAACTAACCACTACTTAACAAGCACCGCGTTTAGTTAAAACAACATATAGCGTTTTGAAGAGTAGATACAAGTCATAAGTAACAGACCATTTACGTTGGTAATCCAAATCCATCAGCACGATCGCTTCAAAATCCTTGATACTAGAACGTCCATTTACCTGCCATTCACCTGTTATTCCTGGTTTAACCCACAGCCTTTGCCAGTGGTGAGGTGCGTAATGCTTGACTTCATCCTTTGTTGGTGGTCGAGTACCAACTAAGCTCATTTGCCCCAGTAACACGTTCCAAAACTGTGGCAATTCGTCCAGACTAGTGCGGCGCAGAAAGCTACCTACACGAGTAACACGGGGATCGTTTGAATTCTTAAAAATTTGTCCTTGAGCTTCATTTTTGACTAAATGTTGTAGTTTCTCAGCCCCAACCACCATAGAGCGAAATTTCCAAATGCGGAAAAGACGACCATTTAACCCACAGCGAATCTGGCTGTAGAAGATCGGACCAGGGCTATCCAATTGCATTGCAATTCCCACTGGAATCGCGATCAAGGCAGTAATTAGTAATCCAAACATAGCCCCAAAAATATCAATTAAACGCTTGGTGCGACTGACAGTAGAGGGATGTATAATTGACCTTAATACACAGTTATCGTATTCATTTAAAAGAAAATTTATTGATTCTTGCGTTTCAGTTTGCGTATGTTTTTCTTGACTAATATTTCCAATCTTTGGATTTGAAATACGTGATATCAATGGAACTATTTTTATCATTCTTCTACCTTAGAGTATACCTGTTTCTACAAAGTTATAAACCAGGTATTTAATAATTATTGCTTACTAAAATGTACAAAAATGATATATTATTGGGCTAACCTCATGCGTTGAATCTGTAATAACAGCTTTACTATTGGCACATTTACATTTAATTCTCCAAAATTAATGACCCTCACTTAAAAATGTCTATAAAATACAACAAGTTTGCCTTATCTATTTCCTTATATAGCAGAGGTTAGGAGTTAGAGATCAGAATTAAAAGCTAGTTGGCTCAAAAGTTCTAAACTTCGTATATTGATTATTACTATAAAAATAGTGCGATCGCATTTATTTAGGAGATTTATATAGATATAATTAACTTCATAAAAACAAAATTATCTTTTAGTTTATTTGCAAGAATAACGAGGCTTCGACGGAAACTCATCAAACGAATATTTAGAGTTTCATTATTAATTATCTAGAGGAAATGTTTACGATTATGTCCAAGAAAATGTTTGATTTAAGATATCAGTTGTATAACTTCTTAGTGTTTTTGTTGAACACGAGTTTTGCGAGCAGTAGCTACTTCATCCCTTGTGCTCATAACATTAATCGAGCCGAGTAAGTTAGATACTATTGCTTTTTAGAGAATGAGGACTTAACCGTATGTAAGTAAAAATTTACTCCTGAAAAACAACCTAAAACCTCTACTAATAGTGTGCTGTGTCTAGGTTCAAAACCTTTTAATAGCCCACGTAAAAACAGCTTTACATAGTACTTTGGTAGAGTAAGGAACAAGTGACGTAGATTACCCCAGTGCCGATACTTAGAAAACTGAATCAACCGAGCTGCTGTATCTCCTCGCAAATAAAAGTATATCTGCTGTTTCAAGTCATCCATATCTCGGCGATGATAGTGGTAAACGACAGCTGCTGGCTCATAACGACAAGCCCAGCCTTCAGCGAGCACTCGGTACCATAATTCAGAATCTCCATTACACCCAGCAGCTCCTGCGTCTAAACGTTCATCGAAATTCCCCACTAGTTCAAAAACCTTACGTCGAAAGGCCATATTGGCACCAGCTCCAATGTGCCAAACAGGAACACCCCAAGGCTTGCGCTGCTCAAAAAAGTGGGTATCAAAAGTTATAGCACGATACCCTCGATTAAAGCCCCAATATTTCTCAAAGATGAATTGTGCTTCTGTTTCTAGTTCTGCTGGTAGAACTAGTCCGGTAACAGCCATCACCGTAGGTTCATCAAAGCTTTGTTGCAGTCGAGCGAGCCAGTCAGGATGAACTGTCACATCATCATCAGTAAAGGCAATAATATCGCTTGTACTATGACGGATACCTGTATTACGTGCTACGTCTAAACCAGGGTTGGGTTCTAGCACATATCGGATATGGGGTATCTGGGCAACGAGCTGACGTGTAGTATCTGAACTTGGGGCATTGTCTACGACTATGATTTCTTGTGGATACTGGGATAGATTTTGTAACGAGTGCAGGCATCGTGCTAATCGTTCTGGTCTGTTCCGCGTACAGATAACTACGGAAACAGATTCATTAGTAGGCTGTGACCAACATTCACGGAGCTGAGCCAGTGGTCGCTGCAATTCCACTAATGCATCAAAGTTTGGAGGAATTGGATTTTTATGAGGCAGTTCAGGTAATAGTACTTTGAAGCCTTGCTCAAAAAGGCGATCGCCAACTGCTGGAGTAATAGTTTGCAGTACCAGGTTTGTCAGTTGCGTAGTGGGTATCGGTAACTGAGTGGCTTGAATTTCCAAATGACCAAGGGGGATGCCGTGCCACCAAAACACTATATATAACCCCTGATAGTCTGATTCAAGTAGTGTAGGAATGCCTTCACTCAGCTCAAGGTGCAGAATCTTCCAGGGAGCGAATGTATTCACAATTAACTTACCTCTAATTTCGCTCAGTCTATTAGCTACTTCTAAATCGAACACAATGACTTAAGGAAAAGGTTTACGCTAGACTGCACCGACCACTGAGGACTAAAGCCTAGAAGTAACTTTGCTTTTGATATATCTGCTTGCGAATGCTGAATATCTCCAGAACGAGAAAATGAAAATCTAGCTTCTGCGTTCCATTGAGGAAAACAAGCTTTGAGAATATCAACAAGTTGAATAAGAGAAGTTGCTTTTCCTGTGCCTAAATTACAAGTTACGTAGGAACTTGGGGCAAGTGGAATAGTTAAGGCTTTGGCAAAGGCGATCGCGACATCTTTGACATAGATGAAGTCTCGTGTTTGAGTTCCATCTCCATAAATTGCGATCGGTAGACCTTGCTGCATTGCTGAAACAAAAACCGAGATTACACCAGAGTATTGACTAGGTAATTGTCCCAAGCCAAATACATTAAACATTCGTAATGCTACAAATGAAAAACCTAGTTGCTGGGCGAACAAACTCGCATATTGCTCACAAGCTAATTTTTGTAAACCATAAGGAGAAATAGGACAAGTGTCTTGATGCTCTGAAATAGGCAAATAACTTTGTTTTCCATAGACAGCTGCAGAGCTAGCAAAGACTAACCTGCGGATATTTAGGTCTTGACACAGTCGAATCACTGCAACCATTGTAGAAAGATTATGATGATGAGCCTCTAGTGGTCTTAGCCAAGATTCTGTTACAGATGGAATAGCGGCTAAATGAGCAATTCCATCAATGCTCTCGGCAAAATCTTCTGGCTGACACAAAAATATATCTTTTTGCAGGAATTTTAAACAGGGGTGTTTAGGTAGGTTTTGTAAGTTACCTGTAGCCAGGTTATCGACTACTGTTACAGTGTGACCTTCTAATAAAAGCTGTTCCGTAACATAAGAGCCAATAAAACCTGCTCCTCCGGTGACGATAAAATGCATAAGTTTAAAGTTTGAATAAGCGGCTTGAGTATAAATAACTGTCGTTTTTCAAAATCTTCTCATCCTACGCCATCTGACGCTCACCAGCTCCATTGACGGACAATATTCACAATTTTGCTATTAGCCCTCTTAGTATTAGCCTTTAGCCAGAGATGAACAGGAGCAGGCGCTATCAGCTTTAATAGTGTTTTCACCCAGTACAAGAGGTAAAAGATCTTCATCTGATACAAGCGGTATAAAATTGGCTGCCGATAAGGCCATAGCGCCTGTTGTAGAGATTCCCAGACTTCGGTGTCTTTAACTCCTTGTTCAGACAAATACTTCTCTAACCAGTTCAAGAAAGTCAGTTGAGCAGAATTCATCTGGGAAAAATGAAATTCCCCTGTTTTTACTGCTACATAGCAACTGGAGTCTGGATGCTGTCGATACCTGTCCCAACAGCCACTTTCGACGAATACAGGTGCCTTGAGACACAGCTTGGCAAAGAATGCTTGATCCTCATGCAAACCTCGGAAGGTCTCGACAAATCCCCCTATGTCTTTTATTGTCTCCCGTCGGATCAGGACGCCACAAGTAGCAGGTGTTTCAGCGTCTTCTCCTTGTAAGAACAAAGCAAGCAGTTGCGGTGGCTGTACTAAAGTATCAGGCTGAACACCAAGTTTTCGTTTGCGATCGCGTTGAACATCTTTAGGTTTCCCTGTCCAGCTGTACCACATCTGAGTAGACCCATAAACCATTGCAGCTTCAGGTTGTGAGTTTAAAATTGCCACTTGTCGCTCTAATTTAGGCGGCAACCAAATGTCATCTGCATCCAAGAAGGCAATATACTTGCCTTTGGCGTTGCTGATACCCAGGTTGCGCGAAGCACTCATGCCGCAATTTTGATGATTGTCGTGTTCTAGATAACGTACTTTCTCAGGATATTGTGTTGCATAGCGTTGGGCAATGGCAGTACTAGCATCAGTTGAACCGTCGTCTACAAGCAACAATTCCCAGCGATCGTAGGTCTGGGCAAACACGCTTTCTATAGCTTCTTGGATGAACTTCTCAGCGTTCAGGAAAATGATAATACCAGAAACCAGTGGCTTGCTACTCATTGCCTTTCCTTCCTACTAAAGTTGTGTCCAGCTACACATATAAGCCATTCAGCCATCAAACCACTCCTTCAATCGACGAGCAAACTCTTCCCCATCCCAGTCCTCAACTACAACACGAGGAAGCTGAAAGCCGTTGGTGTGTGACCAGACAGTCTCAGCATCTGTGGAGCAGGCACAGGTAAATCCGGCTTGGCGAACAAGGGTAGCTGTCTCTGCCGTATAGTTGCCATGAGGATATGCAAAGCTACTCACTGCATGACCTACGATCTTCTCCAACTGGGCTTTACTTTGCAGAATTTCATCTTGTTGCAAAGCCAACGGAAGTGTAGAGAGAAACGGGTGTGTCACCGTATGAGAGCCGATTTCAATCAGTCCTTCTTGTTCTAAGGCGATCGCTTGCGCTACTGAAAGACAGCGGTGAGTTGGGCGGTTCTCTAGCTCGGTACCAGACCATACAAGGAGATCGTCTAGCACTTTTTGGCGATCGCCTGCGCGTAAAAAGCATAGTAGTTGATACACTGAGCGATAGAGAGCATGGCGCTGACTAGGGGTATCCTTGTGTTCAAACTGCCAGCAACAATGGCGTTGATATGCCTCCTCGGTATAATCAGCTGCTTCGCCTAACTTCCATTGGTAGGTATTGCCGTCAATGCTGAGATGAAGCGTTTCTGGTAGTGTCCCAGGTTGCAAAAGTAGCCGTTCTAGTTCGTCCCACCAAAATTCACGCTCGTGCCCAATATAGCCACTAGTCAAGAAAACTGTTGCAGGGATGTCGTAGCCCTCTAGCAGCGGTTTGGCATTGTGGAGATTATCAGCATAACCATCGTCGAAGGTAATGCTGACTGAGCGGTGTGTAAGCTTTCCATCCTGAAGATTCTGAGTTAATTGCTGCAGTGGCATCGGGCAACCGTATTTTTGCAAAACTTCAAGGTGTTCGGCAAAGTGCTGTGGAGTCACACACAGCGACCAAGGGTCCGAGTCCACTTCAGCCACGCGGTGATAAAGTAGGATGAGTCCCCCTGGCTCGAATCTGTTTTTGAGTCGTCTAGCAATCCGCCGCAATTTACTGAGTCCGCATATCCTCACGACGCCACCTCAGGTTTCAGCGCTCTGACTGTGATGATGACTTGATAATTGCGATCGCGGTAGTCTAGTTCTTCTCGATGCAGTTCCTCTGTTGCTAGCCCTTGCAGAAACGCAGTTGCCGCCAGCACATTTCCATAAGTCTCAACATTGACTGCTGTTGGAAAAACCTCCTCGAACAACCGCTGTGCTGACAGGCTGGTGAAACTCCAATACCAAGAATCACCCCACTCGTCGTTGCTGATTTGGCTGATACCTGGAAATGTTACTAGTGCAACTCCACCTGGCTTGAGAATGCGGTAGAGCGTCTTGAGTGCTGCTGGCACATCGTAAATGAGGTGGAGCGTCTGCGTCAGGATACAGCAGTTGAAGGTATTTGAGGGAATATGGTCAGCACAGGTGAGATCGCCGAAGATGGTGGCGTCTGTGTTGGTTTCTGCCACGTGTAGTACATCACTTTTCGTAACGCGATCGCCACCAAACTTGCGAGTATAGGAGTTGTCTCCGATCTCTAGTACACGCCCTTGAATATCATTAGCATGGCTGGCAAGAAAGTTCTCAATGTAGTAGCGGTCAACCGGAAGACCTCGGTCAAAACCAAATTCTTGGCTAATTGGTGTTACTCTTCGCAAGTTACCAAAGCGTACCCATCCCACTGGGGGATAATATTTGTGGTGCTGTTGAGTCCGTAACCAGCGGCGAATATGGACAGGCAATGTTCGCCGTCCTATTGACTTCAAGAGTCCTTTCATTTGTGCCGCCTGATCAGTTTCAACAACTTCTTTCATATGCTTTCTCAGATGCTGAGCAAGTTCCAATAGCCGGTACAAGCGCGGATGTTGATAGGGCCACAGTGCTTTTCGTAGCATCTGCCAGATCTCGTTATCCTTGACTCCTTGCGCGGACAAATACTTTGCTAGCCAATTCAAAAAAACTAGCCGAACGGAATGGTATTGTCCTGCCTTCGTCACCATAGAACTGCAAGAATCAGGGTGCAGTCGATACCTGTCCCAACACTCATTTGCTACAAATACAGTTTCTTTGAGGTACACCTTTGTCAAAAAGGCTTGATCTTCGTACATCTGGTACATACCCCGAAAGTCTTCTTCAAACCCCCCTATCCGTTCCACCACCTCACGGCGTAGTAAAAGATCCGAGGGGCATGGGGCACTAGCTTTTCCTAAGGGATAGCAGGCAGTTAGCAGCGTTGGTGGTTTAAATAAAGTGTCGGGTTGAACACCCAGATCTGGCACAAAGTCGCGTTGAATATCTTCAGGTTTCTCTGTCCAGCTGTACCAATATTGAGTGGACCCGTAAACCATAGCAGCCTCAGGCTGTGAATCCAGGATTGCGACTTGCCGTTCCAATTTGTGGGGCAACCACACATCATCAGCATCCAAGAAGGCAATATATTTACCTCTGGCATTGCGAATACCCAAGTTGCGCGTCGCACTCATACCACGATTTTGATGATTATCGTGCTCTAAATAGCGCACTTTTGGGTGTCGTGTTGCATAGTGCTGGGCAGTGGCAGTACTACTGTCAGTTGAGCCATCGTCTACTAGCAAAAGTTCCCAGTGGTCATAAGTCTGAGCAAATACGCTCTCTATGGCTTCTTGAATGAACTTCTCAGCGTTTAAGAAAATCACGATCGCCGAGACTAATGGTTTGCTGTTCATTTGATTTCCCTGCTACTAGCATTAAACGTGAGGTGTAGAATCTCCCAGAGGATAAAAGCGCTCATGAGCATTGCCTCCGGATTTGTTCAATACGTGCTAAGGAGCGGGAATATTCTCCCAAAAGCCCAACAACACCCCCCCACAGTTCCGCTAAAACTATGTCTGGGGGCAAGATATAACGACCTACCAAACTTTTCAGCAGGCGGCGCAACTGATCCTTAAACCACCAGCCAACGATACGGCGCAGCTTGGAGCGTTGGGATGGATCACTTTGATAAGACTTGACTACAAAAGCCATAAAGCCCATACCCCAACTTTGACAATATTGGTGGCGCAGTTTTTTATATTCTTGACGATGTTGGTGAAATACTAAATATTGAGGTTCATATACCAGTGGGTAGCCTGCCCGAATTACTCGATAAAAAATATCTAAGTCACCGCCGCCTGGAAGAGGGAATCCTGTATCAAGAGCCTCATCGAATCCGCCTAATTTCTGTAAAACCTCTCGGCGAAATGCCATATTACATCCATTTCCAAACATTCCGGCTCCGCAAGGGTACATGTAATAGCCAGGTAAGGTTTGTCCATAACGGATTTTCTCAAAACCATTACGAAAGCCCCCATTTTGTTCTGCTAGAATTTGCGCTTTTGTGGTCAATTCGTAAGGTAAAACTTGTCCTGTGAAAGCAGCTGCATCTGGATTTTCTACCCATGCTTCCATCAGTCCATCCAGCCATCTCCGGTCTACCGTTACATCATCATCAACAAAGGCTAAAATTTCGCTAGTTGCTTCGTGCAAAGCTCGATTGCGAGCAAAGTCTAAACCTGGTTTAGGTTCTCGAACGTAGCGCACACTTGGCAGTGAGGCGACCAATTCTTGGGTTTGTTCATTAGTAGGAGCATTATCAATAACTAAAATTTCAAAGCAATAAGAAGCTCTTGATATAGGCTGTTTTAAGTTCAGTAAAGATTTTAAGCAGCGAGCCAGGTTTTTAGGACGATCCTTAGTACAGATAGCAACTGTTAGTGAGGGCAAATGAGTCGCAGTCGCAGGAGAAACTAGTTCTTCTCGGATACTTTCCTGAAGTAGTTTTGTTCCGACTTCTCGGCTGATTAATTGAGCTAATTCTTCAGGGGTAAGCACACTTTTTGCTGGTAGTGCTTTCATCAAAAAGCCAATTAGTCTATCTTTGCGCCGCAGGATCAAAGCGATACCTGTATCGCTCTCAGGAACGCAGATGGTAGGTAGGGGTTGTGTAACTTCGATTTCAGTAATGGTATAGGGCATATGAGACACACTTGGTCTTAAGTCAGCACACTGCGGTATTGCAGGTGGTAGAGTTTGGCAAACATGCCATTGAGTTTTAACAAATGCTGTAAGTTACCTTGTTCGACGACTCGTCCCTCATCCAACACCACAATCTGATCGGCTTGTTCTATCGTCGATAAGCGATGGGCGATCGCAATTACTGTACGATCCTGACTAAAGGTGTTGATTGCCTTCTGAATTAGATGCTCCGAGACACTATCAAGCGCATTAGTAGCTTCATCTAAAATCAGAATTTCTGGGTTGCGTAAAATGGCACGCGCTAAGGCAATACGCTGTCGCTGTCCGCCTGAAAGGCGAATCCCCTGATCCCCTACTTGGGTATCGTAGCCTTGAGGTAGATTGCTGATAAATTCCTGGGCATGGGCTTGTCTAGCTGCTGCTATAATTTCGGCTTCTGTCGCCTCTAATCGACCATAAGCGATGTTCTCCCGCACAGTTGCATTGAAAATATGAATATCCTGACTAACAATGGCAATGCGGCTACGCCAGTCAGTAAGATTAAGCTGACGCAACGGGCAATCATCTACATAAATCTCTCCCTCCGTAACGTCGTAGAATCGGCAGATTAGGCTAATCAGTGTGGATTTACCTGCACCTGAAGAACCCACTAAGGCAGTAGTTTTAGCTCGTGGAATTTGGATGGAAACGTTACGCAATGCAGATTTATCCAGGGGGTTGTAGCAAAAGGAAACAGATTCAAAATAAATGGCTTGCTTCAGACCTTTGAAGGAAGTTCGACCAGAGCGAATATATGGTTTATCTGAACAGTCTAGAAAGGACATGACATCCTCTACAGAAGGTATCAAAGCATTCAGACCAACTCGGGCACTATCTAACTGCTTCACCTTGGGTTGTAGACGATAGAGAATAAAGATAAAAGTTAGCAAGGTCGGTAGGGTAGCTCGGTCTTGAAGAAGTGCGATGACTAGAATGCATAGCAGTAGAGCAGCAGAGAGAACTTCAGACAGCGGCTCTATAGTCGCGTAAAGCTGATCGAGCTTCATAGAAGTATTACGCACCTGCGCTGATGCTTGGTCAAAACGCTTCTGCTCGTAAGATTCTTGACCAAAAGCCCGAATGAGCCTCATACCATAAAACCCTTCGAGCATTCGGTTGGCAAGATGATCATTCGCTTGCACTGCCTGTTTCCCCAGCTGCTTTGCTTGGCGTGACACTTGCTGGATACTGAACGAAATTAGTATCAGGGCTACTGCAACCAATAAAGTTAGTTGCCAAGAGACAAGCAGTAGCAGCATGACAAAAACAAAAATTGTACAGGTACTGATAACGAGGTCAACCAAGAGTGACAGGGCATCACAGGCTCGCCAGGTTTCAGTGGCTAGTGTGTTCAGCAGTTTACCTGATTGATTAGAATCTAAAAAGCTGTAGCTTACTTTCAGTAGTTGCTTAAAAACACTGGAGCGTAATCGATAACTAATATGTGAGTAGAGCCAAGAAAAAAGAATCGCATTGCTGTAGGAAAGGCAATTTTTGAGAAGAACACTACTGAATATGCCTAAGGGAATAATTAAAAGACGATGATTGGACGGAACGTAAATAAATAATTGATTGAGAAAATTTAATAATAAATTGCTGCTGACTGATTGAGAAGTTGTTTGCTCCAAACTTTGAAGAAAAGGGATAAATAAACTAATTCCCAATCCTTCCGACAGAGAAGACAATAGCCCTAAGATGATGATTAATGGAATTACCCAAGGATAAGGCTTGAGCAGTGGTAGCAGTTGTCTAATTGTCTGTGCCTCTTTCATTGAGAATAACCTTCCGTATGAGGTGGAAGGGAATTAATTTGTTCCACTATATACAAATGCTGTTTAGCAACTCAGATATCTTTGCTGAATGAAAGTATTGAGCTTGGTATCTTGTAGAATTTGCTTTTACGCATTTCTTGAGAGCTTATAGCTGGTGGTAATTCTTAACCTCTGCTAGGTACAAGATAGCCACTCACTCTGGTGATTCGCCAATGATGTTGCAAATACTTACCTATAAGAGACTTTGCAACTTGCTCGCTTCTCTCGAGGCTATCACTGTGAAAATACTTATTTTTTTTCAGTCTTCATAACTGTTTTTTAGCTTTATTCATTTTCTTTAACTTTCACCTACTTTAGTTTAAGTATGCAAATGACCTGTTTGCGATCGCGTATATGAATAGGTATAAGTTATCTGACTACAGTACAAAAACTCGTAAAAGTAGATCTGCAAGACCAATCATTAATGGATCATTACTTATTTAGCACTACCCACAGCCAGGTCATAGCAACATGATCGTAAAATCACCAAACTAAAATTCACCTGTGCAGAATTTACTGAATTATACTGAAGTACTTCAAGTGACAACGAAAATATAATTTAATCACTAGTTCACAGAAACTAACTTTTGTGAGCATACCCTAGTTGTTTTCAAGTAATGTTAGAAATTATGTACATTATTTGTTGCTCAGGAATAAAGAAGCTTCTATTGCCTAGCAAAAGTGCACTTGTTCTGAGTATAACGGTTGGTATTGGTGTTGGAAATTATTCAACAATAGCTGCTAACAAAACCGCTAACTTTAACTCCAATATCGGTACTAGTGATAGTACCATCCTTGCTACCAATAAGCTACGTCCTACACGGAATAAGTGGCTGTGGCCTTTTGCATCCACATCTCCTTGGAATATGCCTATTGGCTCAAACGCACGCTACGTGCCAGCAAACATTCAGAAGGCAGAATGGGTATCGGCGGATGTGGAATACTTGTATAAGCTCAAAGCTGACAATCCTGTGCGGTCGGTCTATATCCCTGGCGCCTGGGGACCCGGACGTTGCACGGGAACTTCCCCTCAAGGAACGCTACAGCTTCCTGATGATCTAATCGTTCCAGATGCTACTAGATACAGTACGCCTAACAATGCGGCTGCTTTCCTCTTACCTGATGGGAAAACGCTCGTACAGCTTAACCCGCTTACACGTTGTACTGCGGGAGGAAATGTGTACGGATGGCGTACTGAGGACGTCAGTATCTACGGAGATGGGTTACGTGGAGGTCGCGGAGGATCTGGTCTTTCAAGTATCGGTGGCTCAATTCGTCTAGGCGAACTCACGGGTACTAAACCTATTCGTCATGCATTGAAAATAAACCTTTGGGCAAACAAATATTTACACTATTCCTCATCTAATCCAGGATATCGCTGGCCAGCAGATCGCGCTGATAGCTATGCTGCCCAGCACTACAAAGGTACTAATCCTAAACTTGTGATGGGGACACTGCTAGCAATCCCACCAAATGTGACAAGAGCAAGCCTTGGTCTTCAGACACCCGCTGGACGAAAACTCTTCCACGCACTCCAAAATTATGGAGGTTACGTTGTTGATGATTCTGCTGGGGATGCACACTACTTATCGATGGAAAAGGGAGTCTTGGAGGAGTTCCGTGCTACCTTTGGCTATGAATTTTATGGTACAAGTGGAACTTTTTACAACGACCTTACGAAGCTGTTCAAAGCGCTTTACATCATTGACAATAATGGACCAAATAGTGTCGGAGGCGGTGGTACACCACGAGTTTCTATGGCACCGCCAATCGGAAATTGAGACGCATATAGCTGATCAGGATGAGTATAAAAAGGCTGGGCGTGACCAGCGATTGACCACCTTAAGAATATTACTCTAGGTTATATCTTGCACCAAGCCTTGCGAATGGAATTCGCGGCTATACAAACTCTTTCCGCCGGCGCGGACTAACGAAAAATCGAGGTGTTTGTAACCTGCCTACGCAGGTTTTGTCTGATTAGCTGCGGTTGAAACCGCTAAGTGCAAGATGTGAATCTAGTAAATCTTGTGAAAGCCTAGCCAACTTAGAATTTTGGTGACGAGCGCAGCTTTCAAGGTGAGAGATTTACTTAGCAACGCCTGCTTCAAAAACAAACTTTGGAATACGTAGTGTGTCTAAGTATTTTTGGCAGACAGATTCTAGATTAAATTGGTCTAGCCAACCTGCATCAACAGGCTTGGAGCTACCAGATAATACACTCAAAATTGCCTCGGCCATAGCTTTGCTATCACCTACTGGTACTAGCCATCCATACTTGCCATTAGCAAGAACCTCAGCAGGACCACTTTGGCAATCAGTAGAGATTACAGGTGTTCCCACAGCCATAGCTTCAACAATTACGTTACCAAAACCCTCCCAAGCTGAAGACAAAGCTAGCACCTTTGCTTTAGCCATATAAGAATATGGATTTTGCACAAAGCCAAGCATAGTTACATCATTTTCTAAACCTAATTTAGCTATTAGGTTATTGAGATTCTGCTGCTCGCTTCCTTGTCCTAAAATCATTAGCCGGCATGGGCGTACTTTTCGTACCTGAGCAAAAGCTTGAATCAGCATAGGAAAGTCTTTTTGTGGCACTAATCTGCCCACTCCTATGATGACTGGCGGCTCTCCAGGTTTAAACCAAGAGTGCTCTACAGATTCTTGAGATTTTTTACCCAAATTAGGAGTCACTATTGGGTTATAAATAACCTCTATACGCTTCTTTGGCATACCAGTAATTTGTACTAAATCTGCAGCTACGCCTTGTGATACAGCTATAATCTTATGAGCCCAAGGATACAATAGCTTGGCAAAAAGAGGTGCACGGTGAACTCTGCCTGTTGACATTTTTGCATCTAACGAAAGGTTACTGTCTTCACGCACAACAATCTGCGTAGAGGAAAATGTAAGTAATTTTGCTACCAAAGCAGCTTCGATACATGGATGCAAACTGACAACCATGATCGAAGGTTTCTCATTTCTCAGGTAACGCATTAGTTGAGGAATACCGTGTCGAAATGGCTTTGGTGCATTCAAGTCAACGATTCTGACTTCTGATGGAACTTGTGGCAAGTAAGGTCCTGTGACGCTGTTAAGCACGAGATCGATTTTCAATCCTTGCCGGATAAAGTATTGCATCAAGTTGACTAAAACTCGCTCTGCCCCGCCACCATGAAGCTGATATATGTAAAACGCAACGTGAGTTTGATTTTTATGCATAGTAGAGTGTTGAAGTTAAATTAAGTTATAAAGGTGAATATAATACGCCTTTTGCCTAACACAATTCTTTTGCTTAAACGAGATATGAACAACTAACTTTAGGCAAATTTATAGTTCTAAATCAGTTATTTAAAGTTTTTCTATTGTTCAAAATAATGTTTTATAATTTCAATTTCTTATAAAAATTTGGCAGTAAAGTAAATCTACTAAATACTAGTTTAATTGCCAATATATTAAATATAACTGAAAGCAAAATATGAATCATCAGTGCCGTTAGAGATAACCAAAATATACCCCATCTCACTGAGATTAGTAAGAATGCTATAAAGATTACAGTATAGATGACATCGTAGGAGAGAGTAATGCGAGTTTTATCCACTGCATTTAAGAGCATAGAAGAAGCATCCTTAAAGGTACGAGGAATAACAGACAGACAAACCAATATCAACACAGGAATTGCTGCTGTCCACTTTTGACCAAAGATAATTGGCACGTAAATTGGTGCTAAAACTGACTGTAAAATCACAAGTGAGACTATAAATGTAGCAATTGTTTTTACACTTTTAAAATAGCGCTCCTTCAAATATTCATAGTTATTGCGTACAGCACAAATGTGAGGGTATAAAGCCAAAGTAAAGTTATAGGATATGTTCATTGTAATTCCAGAACCAGCATTGAAGGCGAAATAGTAAAGTCCTAATTCATTAATACCTAAAAACTTTCCAACTATTAAATAATCTAAGTGCATTCTTAGCTTATTTAATAAGTCAATGCCGATCAAATCTTTGCCAAATTTTACGATTTCTTGCCACTGTTTAAAAGTGAGATGTTTAGGAGGTCGCCAAGGATGATTTCTCCAGTTGATAATAATCCATACTGGAGTGGATAGCAGCATAGCCCAAACTATAGCCCAGACTCCCATACCCAAAAGAGCGAAAGTGACAATAATAATATTGCTAATTAATGCTTGAGTTGCATTACATATTGCTGTAACCTTTAATCGGTTTTCACGTTCTACTAGAGCAGAATTTACCAAAAATAAAGGAAACATTATATAGACTAAGGCAATAGTGCAGAGAGGCAAAACAAGATTACTATTGTTATAAAAGTAGGCAATAGGAAAAGCCGCAAGGCACTGAATCACAAAAATTGAGATACACAGAATCCAATTCAACCAGTAGGATGTATCTGATACAGTTTTGACATCCTCTTCCTTAGTCTGAATAATCTTGGCTCCTATACCATGTCTGAGGGTGAAGACAGTAGCAAATTCATAAATTGTGTAAATCACTGCCGTTAGTCCGTAATCTTCGGTACTGAACGTACGAGCTAGGGTAACTGTTGTTCCTAAGCGAAAGATCCGATTGACTAGCTCTGCTCCACCCAGCCAGCCAACATTACGAATAAATTCTCCGGATAATATCTGCTTTAGCCTATTGACTACCATTAGGAAAAATTAGTACTGTTACTTCTTTGTCTGTATTGGGTCAAGAGAACATTACGTAGTTGTTGGCCAATTACTTCAGGTGAAAAGCAACTCTCAGCACGGTAGCGAGCATGTTGACCTAACTCTCGACTCCAAGCTTCATCGTCCAAAACTCGACCAATTGCTGATGCTAGTGCTGTAGCATCACCACGCGGGACGACTATTCCACCAGCAGCCTCATCCCCTGCCAAAATGTCGGGTACGCCAGGAGCGTCAGCAGCTACCACAGGCAAGCCACAGGACATGGCTTCGATTGGCGCGACAGGAAAACCTTCTTGTCGAGATGGGAGAGTATAAACATCGGCTGCGCAGAGGTATTGCTGAATTATGGTGCGATCGCTGACAAACTCGTTTAGCCATTGCACGCCCTTTAACTGCATGGTGCTAAGGTGCTGGCGAAATTGATTAGCATCACTACCTGTTCCCACTAGTAGCAGGCGCAAGTCTTTATCGGGGCGACTGTCGCAAATTTGTTTCCAAGCCTTCAACAAAATATCTAGTCCTTTGCGCTCGATCTCAACTCGTCCGTGCCACACAACA
This sequence comes from Gloeocapsopsis sp. IPPAS B-1203, assembly GCF_002749975.1. NCBI lineage: Bacteria > Bacillati > Cyanobacteriota > Cyanophyceae > Chroococcidiopsidales > Chroococcidiopsidaceae > Gloeocapsopsis > Gloeocapsopsis sp. IPPAS B-1203. Next base: position 279,558 of record NZ_PEIG01000003.1, read on the forward strand.
ACCTTAGCGTCAAGGGGAATATCAAGTTCTGCCCGTGCTTTGCTGCGGTCAATAGCTTGCCATGATGCTAAATCTAGTGGGTTGAAAATTTGAGCTATTTTGCTAGACGATATGCCGTAACGCGCGCGCACTCGCTCAATCTCAGTTTTGGTTGGGATAATTACACTCGTGCATAAACGAAACGATAGATATCGCAGCGGCACTTCAACAAAGCTATGAGTTTGAGCGCTTCCTTGAAAAGTTGCGAACACTGGTAGGCGCATCAACTGCCCCAAAAGCACACAAGTGTCAAAGCGAGCATATTCATATTCTTGACATAGGATAGCTTGACAGTTCTCGCGCTCTAGTTCGCGTGCTAATACAGCTAGTGGCGTTGATAAGTAAGTTCCCAGGCTCTTAGCTAGTTCCTTAATAATTGTCAGGAACGAATGGCGGGTCTGATTTTCATCCTGAATATCCTTAAAGGATGGAGCCTCGCTTCCTCCGTAAGCATTCAGCGACTTACGCCGTACAGCACGGTAGGCATGATAAATCTTAGCAGCAGGCAGCACGCAAATCTTGGTTCCAGTAGGCAGATGAATAAAGCGTGATGGTTGGTCAATCCGCGCTGAAATGCAAAACAGTACTGTCCGTACTCCGCTTTGTTTTAAAGCATTAACGTAGCCAAACATCCAGCTACCGACAAATTCTTTACAGAAAGTCTCGAATGAAATGTTGATGCTATCTAAAAAATCATCAATCAGATCGTAACAGTGGAGTAAAGCGATCGCTGGTTCTGGAGAACTATTAGCATCAGAAAGTCGGACTGTAGGTTCATGTATATCGCTTTGCTCAGTTTGCTCTAATGTAGAACGTTTTTTCATCATTAAACTCTAGGAGCGCTAATAGTAATTTGTTTTCTCACCCAATACAAGAAATAATTAGCAACTTGTGGTGGAAAAATTCGTTTCAACAACAATTTGAATGCTAATTTTTGGATTGTTTTATCTAGTAAAGTTGCAGGTTGTATGCGAATTGCTGATAATAAGTGTTGCTGAGCTTGGCTAATTGCACCGCTATCAGTGCGATGTTGTAAATATAAGCTGGCAGAATACTTATGAAAGTTAGTGAGGGTATAGCGTTTAAGATATTGCAGTTCTGGAGGAGCTGCTTGATATGCTTTTTCCATTGCAACTATAGCTTCTTTTTTCATCACCTCAACTTTAGATGACATCGAGCTAGGAGAGCGACGATAGAAAATTTGCTGCTTAGGCACGACAATAAAGTGCCAACGAGCAGCTAGCCGTAACCAATAGTCCCAGTCTGCACAGCCAGCACAAGCAGGATCGAACTTTCCTACCGAATCAATTGCTTGCCTGCGAATCAATGTATTTGAGCCACTGTGAACAAAATCACTGACTAACAGCTTTTCATAAACATTACCCGTAAAAGAATATGGGGGTGATGGGCGAAACGATAAAGCTTCTCCCTGTTCGTCCACGTCCATGAAACAAGTCCAGCTATAAGCAACACCTACTTGTGGATTCTTCTCTAGGGCTGCTACTTGTAACTCTAATTTATCTGGTGTCCACAAATCATCAGCGTCGAGAAAGGCAATAAACTCTCCAATGGCGTTAGATATACCGCGATTGCGAGCTATACACACTCCACTATTCTCATAGGAGAAAACTTTTAGGCGATCGTCTTTGATACTCTGAACTAATTCTAAAGTTCTATCCTTTGAGCCATCATTAATAACAATTAACTCAAAATCCTGAAAAGTTTGTTGCTGAACAGTTGCTATTGTTTTCCTAATAGTTTGTTCAGCATTATAAGCTGGAATAATAACAGAAATCAGTGTCATATATTGCTCAAGTCTAATAAACTATTAAAATTCTGCTTTTATTGTCCAATACTTAGTGGAAGCCTACGTAAGTTATTGATAAGTGTTAATGTTTTATTGTAACCATTTAGCCCCAGGCATCTGATTAAGCCAATACTGATAGTCAAGTTGATAAAAGATTGAAAGAAAAGTAGGCGAGGAGAGTTGACAAATGCTAACTTCCAGTAATGACTGACCAGTTTGTAATCTTGATTTTTAGCTTGTAATACTTTCCAAGCTAAAAAGAGATTTGTTAAACCGTAGCTGCGTTTTTTTAAAAATTGTAAGTTTGCTGGAACAGAATTAAATGTTTTTTCGATTACTTTATAAAAATTTTGTTCCATTGCTTGCAAATTTTTAGAGCCATTGTTTAAGTGTTGGCGATAATAAACTAAAGGTTCTTTTATGACTGCGAAAGGATAGCTAGAGGCAATCCGCAGCCACATATCCCAGTCTTCAACCCAAGAACCTAAATTGCGATCAAATACTCCCACTTTTTCAAAGCAGGAACGGCGTACCATAGCTACGCTTCCGCAACCGACGATATTAAATTCAGTTAGTTTTTTCCAAACGTTACCTTCTGCTAAACTTGCGAAGACTCTTCCTGTGGGTTTGCCGTTTGGATCGGCTACAACTGTCCACGTGTAAACTAAACCTACATCGGGGTTGCTTTGGAGCGATTGCACTTGCTTTTCTAGCTTGGTCGGTTTCCAAAGATCGTCAGCATCCAGAAAGGCTAAATATTCTCCTTGAGCATGAGCAATTCCAGTATTTCTTGCTGCAGCTAAGCCTCGATTTTCTTGGGAAATCAGCTTAACTCGTGGATCGGTAATTTGGGCAGCCCAGCGCTCAATTTCATCAGTGCTACCATCATTAACAATGATCGTTTCAAAGTCATCAAATGTTTGTTTGAGGAGACTGTCTAACGTCTCTGGAAGGTAATTCATTGCATTGTATGCGGGAATTATAACAGATACTTGCGGCATACTAAAAACTTTTTTACTTATTAAAAATTGCCTTGATTCTAAGATAGTAAGAATTCTAGAAAGAACTTGACTGCGTCCCTTTATATTGGGTAAGTAGCTGGCGATCGCTCAGAATGCGATCGCTCTTTCTTCCCATAAAGTAATATGATGATGCAGCATCAAATGTACCAGGTTGATTAATTAAATAATAGTCGAAATATTTCAACCAAAATGACGTTATTCTTGCAAAAGCTTTGACTAACATTCTTGCTTTATGTCCCTTGACAAAACTCAAAAGAAAGTATTGATATGACCAAGCTAGTGCCATTGCTGAACCACAAGCAGCACCACTACAAACTTCTTCAAATTTTTTGAACAAACGACGATGTCCTAAATGAGTGAAGCGAGTAAAATCATATTTACCCAAATGTACTTGTTGTATAAATGGAGTTTCTGAATAAACTAATCCATCATCTTTTAGTACTCGATGAATTTCTTCCACGCAACGATTCGGATCTACAACGTGTTCGAGTACAGCTTGTATAATTACACCGTCAAACGAATTATCATCAAAGGGAATGTCATGCGCGTCAGATATTAAAGCAGTACGAGAACCAAAACAAACGTCGCTTTCGACAAATTCAATTTCAGGAAAGGACAAGAGTGCGTCCATTCCCTCACCCAGGACACTACCACCAATTACGAGAACTCTAGATTTCATATTTTGTTGCAATAACATCTGGGCAAATTTTTTGTAATTCTGTTTGCCTTTGAGATTTTCTCCGATACTGGGAATCAAGTTGATCAGGATTCGTTCTTGTTTGGATTTCGGTTTAAGTTTGATACTTTCAGTATTTATAAAGTCAGCGATCGCGAATACGCTGTCCGAATCGTCAATCAAAATAGGTATTCCATCAATTATAGGAAACTCAGATTTGCATTGGAAATTCTTGCATTTAAAAGAGCGATCGCTCAATGTTAATTTAGATTTACAGACTGGACACTGAAGCAGTTTTTGTGTATCCTCTGTTAATTTCAATATAGTATCTACCGATTTAAGATTAGTATTCATACCTTAGTTCCTCTACTATTGATTGCCACCAAATTATTTGCAGGCTGTTGATTCCAATTCCAACCAGCAACCGCAAAAACGCTCCACCAGTAAAAAAAGAAAGGAGTGTGTCTCCAGATATTATCAGTAGCCATTGCTACAAGCATAGATATCAAAATAGCTAATAAAATAAAGCACAAGTTTCGTTGTGGACTGTTTTGGGGTGTAGTCCGCAGTAAGTAAACAAGTCGAATAAATTGAGCGCCAAGAAAGGCAAGAAAAGCTATTAGACCCACAATTCCTTCTTCTACTAACGCCCGAATGTAATCATTATGGGCATAATTATGAAAGACACTCAGGTAATGGCTAGTTGACAAGCCATGACCTAAAAACGGAGAATTTTGCCAAGACTGTAGCAGAAAAGTCCATTGGGCAAGCCGCCAATTAAAACTATTTAGATCTGTGCGCGACAGCAAAATTGCTCGCGACACATCTATGTTAGGGTTAAAAAGAGGCGTGTTAGCAAAGGTGTTGAGGCGTTCTTGACCAAACGGTGTACTAATAAATAGCCCTAGGACTATTACAAGTAAAAGTATTCCAGCGATCGCATTTTTTAACTTCAACTGAGAGGCAGTTGCAACTAAAACAAACGTCCCAAGCATAGCTAAGCCAGATAAAGATTTGCTACCCACAAAGACAAAAACAAGTAAGCCAAGTAAAATTAGCAAAGGCAAACTTCGCTTTGTTAATTTCAACTTCCAATAAGTCAAACCAATGAATAGTAACAAGTAAGTTGCTAAGCCACTTGGATGACCCAAAGTCCCCTTAATTCTGTTTGCTCCTTCTACTGAATATAAACCGCTTACGTTTTCAGTTGATAGCAAGGGCGGTAGAAGCGAACTAGGCACGAACATCTGCAATAGCGCTACTGTAACAGGTACAATGAGTGACACAAATAGCAATGATATTATCTTGTTGGGAGCGACTCTCCCCTGAAGTTGCATCACCAATAAGTAAAACGCCAACCACGAAAATATTCGCACCCATTCGCGGATACTGTCTGGCAGAACTGAGGCATCAAGTCCCAATCCGCCTAAAGGTAAGAGTATTACCCATAAGCCTTGTAGCGCTACCCAGCCAGCGAAGAACCACCAAAAGCGATCAGTTTGCACACTCTGGTGTGTTAGCAACTGTACAGTTACATAGAGCAAAGTTAAGGCATCAACTCCAATAGCAAATGCAGCTGGGATCTGCTGAGCAGAGAAAATATCAAGAGAACTGCGTAGAATCAGCAAGCCTAGTACTGCTCGCTCGAAGTCTGCAAAAAAATAGATAACTGCAACTACTGCAACTATAGCTAAACCCAAGTAAAGCGGTTGAGCGCCTGCGAGAAATCCTGCAACTATACCTACTGCCACACCTCCGATACTGACCCAGAAAGCTAAACGTGAGGAAGGCAGTTTGAGATCACTGATCAACATTTTCTAGTACTCTTCGCTCGTAATTTTGGTGTTCTAGAGGCTGGTAATCCTTGACCGGATAGCGGTAGTATTTTTCTGTCTGTGAATTTATTCCATTTAGAGTAATTCCTAAAATAGGTACTTGATTATTAGTTAAGTCGGAAACTACTTGTACCAGCGTGTCTTTTCGCGTGAAGTTTGGACGTGTAACCAAGAGTAAACCATCGCTGTTGTGACTTAAAGCGATCGCATCAACAGAGCTTGTCACTGATGGAGTATCTATAATAACTAAGTCATACTGAGCAGCCGCTTCAGCCAGCAAAGTCTGCATTCGGGCTGAATCTGAAAACCGTGAGGGATTAGCATGTGGTTTACCACAACCTAATACCCAGAGATTCTTGATGGTTGTCTGCTGTACTGCTTTAGCCAGGGTAACACGACCATCGATCGCATCTGTCAGCCCTGATCGAGCAACTAAATTAAATAGTTTTTGCTGTGTAGGACAGTGTAAATTGGTATCAATAAGTAAAGTTCGACGAGATGACATTGCTGCTACGGCAGCTAGATGCGAGGCAACAATAGACTTTCCCTCTCCAGGCTGGGCGCTACTAATAACGAAGACCTGTAGGTGTTTATCGCTGCGAAATTGTATTGTCCAGAGGAGTTTACGATAAGGCTCAACTAATCCTGAATTATTTAGAAATTCGGAGTTCTCCACATTCAGCGAAGAGTCGGGTAGCAGGGGTAACACCCCAATGATGGGTAGCTTTACTAGCTTGCCAACTTCAGTAGCATTGCGTAGTGTGCCATCTAAAAAATCTAGCAGCACTACAACGCCAACTGCCAGAAACATACCAGCTAGCGTAGCTACGATCAGCACAACTGGTTTATTAGGCCAGTTAGGGTTTACGGGTGGTGAAGCCGTGTCGATTATACTGATATTGCTAGCTAGTTGAACCTCAGCAATCCGCGCTTCTTCTAATTTTTTTTGCAACAAATCGACAGAGGTGGCAATGTCTTGGCGCTGACGAGTTAAGGCATTTAGGGCTTGTTCTTTGGTTGGAAGACGATTAACACGAGCCTGCAATTGTGCTTTGGCATTTTGCACTTGAGCTAGTTTAGCTTCAAGTCCTGCCTTTTCAATCTCACTCAAGATAACTTTTGTCGCCAGATCCTGGCTAACCGGATCAGATGCTATATCAGCAGAACTGTTAATTGAATTGTTTTGAGGCGACAGCTTAGACAGGTTTTGAGTGTATAGGGTGCGGGTAGCATCCCGCTGTTCGATGAGCTTAATTAGGGTTGGATTGTTGTCTGTAAAGCGCTTACGAGCGATCGCTACTTGCGACTCCAGGTCTGCTAACTTAGCACGTAATTGCTTGAGTTCTTCATCTTGACCAGCGCGCACCATTGCGTAGGCGTTTTCGAGTGTGTCAGCGTCTGTTGTTTGCCGCAGCGAGTTGTTACGCACCATTGCATCTTGCAGTTGAGTAGATAAGGCTAGTTCTTGTCGATCTAAATCTGCAAGACTTGTAACTAAATTTTGTGTTTGAGCGCTATCATTACCTTCAGAATCAGAAATAGAGACAATACCTTGAGATTGTTTGTATTGTGCAATCGCTGCTTCAGCGGAGGCAAGTTGCGATCGCTTTTTAGGAAGTTCAGTTTCCAAAAATTCTCGTGCTGAGCGAGCTTGAGAGCGAATTGCTTCGGCATTTTCCTTCACCATTGCCCCTGCAACTGCATTAAGCACGCTAGAAGTCAATACAGGATTTTGACTTTTATAGCTTATTTGCAAAATGTTAGTAGCGGGAATAGTGGTGACTTGCAAGTCGTCTTTGAGTGTTTCAGTTTTAGGAACATCATTTACTCCCTTTAGGGAGACTTGGGTTACAGCTTGCACTAAAACTCGTTCCGAGCGAGCTAATTCTGCTTGAGTTGCAATTGGATTAGATTGCCCTATTTCAGAAAGTTGAGTGAGATCGCGACCAATGTCAGAAACGCTTAACTGCTTGTCGTTTAGCATGACTCGCACTGACGTTTCATACTTAGGTGGTGTGACAACAAGGTAGACGAGTGAACCGCAAATAACAGAGATAAAGGTAAATATAGCAGGCCAGCGATGCTGCTTAAAGACTGATTTTAAGGAAGATATACTCTCTTGCATCACTAATAAAAATTGTATTTTTTATACCAAAGTTAGAAAAAATATACTGATTTAATCGAAATAAAATCTAGTTGTATAATTGCTCGATTCAAACAAGTTGATTTTGATATCGCGCCTGCTCTATAAAATGTACAACCATAGGTTTGAAATCAGTCACATTAACTAAACCTTTATTAGAGTAATTGTTCTTAATACACATGTGTGTTTTTTAACATAATTTATCTCGTTGGTATGTTTCTTGGGGTTATGTTTGGACTTTAAGATAGAAGCATTAGTTAATCCGTTTGCACTTTAAGTTGTGGCTCAAGTTTGTTAGACGAAGCATAAAGGCTGGTGTACAACCTCAAAGTTTCAGTGGTAATGTAATTCCAGTTATATTTTGCTTGGATATAGCTTTGTGCATTCTTGACCATCAGCTTCAGGTTCTGAGAATTATGAATTGCCCAGTTCAAACTATGAATAAAGGATTCTAAATTTCCCGACTGGAAGAGCATTCCCCGCCCTTCAGCTAAGAGTTGCTGATGGGGTGGAATATCGCTAGCTAGCACTGGAACTCCTTCTTGCATTGCTTCTAGCATTGCCAAAGGTAGCCCTTCCAACTCAGAAGGAAGTACAAATAGCCCTGCCCCGCGAACAATCTCTGCCAAACGGCTGCCATGAAGTTCGCCTGTGAACACGATATCTGTACTCTTGGCTACTATCTCAACTAACTTTGAGACGAATTGATTTGTATCGCTAACACCGCCAGCAAGAACGAGTTTCCATTCCAATGGTTTAAGAGCTTGAAAAGCTTTAATTAGTAGATCGGGGCGTTTTTCAGGGACTAGTCTGCCAAGAAACAGAATGTAGCGCTTTTGCTCTAAACCTAGCGATGTGCCATAAGAGAAATCAGGATCTGAGTTGGGAAATTTTGCCGGAGCATTGGGGATATAAGTTGTTTCTCTACTATAAGTTTGCGTAAAGTAAGAACGCAGATCTTCTGAGACAACAACTAGGCGATCGGCGCACCTTACAGCAGTTTTCTCCCCAAGCTGTAGTAGCTGGGAGGAAGCTTTACTCCACTTGGCTCGTTGCCAGTCTAATCCATGACAGGTAACAACAACTTTTGTAGAAGTAAATTTTGGTAGCCAGCTAAACAAACTCGGACCCAAGGCATGAAAGTGAACGATATCGTAGTCCATTCTGCTAGAAGCAACTCCTGCAATTGCAGAACAAAGTAACGCATCTACTCCTTTAAACTTTACAGAAGGTATAGGAAATACCCGAATGCCTTGAACATCATAATGGTGCAATGATTCAGAGTATGAGGAGCGGGCGAATAAGTCCACAGAGTGATTTTGCTTGACTATACGAGAGTAGAGTTCTTGGCAATGATGCTCAATACCACCCTGCTTAGCTGGTAAACCTTTCGCACCAATTACAGCAATTTTCATTATTAAAAGGTTATGTGAAACTTGTAAAACAGTTTTGGACTCTAGAACTGAGGTTTTGCTGCTCCCAGTAGTGCCACATATCTCTGTAGACAGCACCTACTACAGCACTAGCACTGTAAGGCTCAGCAGCTCGGACACAAGCCTCGATGGGATAATTGTCTGGATGTAGTAGTACTTTACGCAAGGCATCTGCGATCGCATCTGGGGTACGTTCTTCACAAACAATCCCGCTGTTAGCAGAAAGTAGATTTGGTGTTTCACCAGATCTAGTCGTGACTATAGGTGTGCCGCAAGCGAGTGCTTCGAGGACTACAAACGGTAGACCCTCAAAGGCACTGGTTAAGACGAAAACACTACAAACCCTTTGTAAATGCGCAAGTTCTTTTTGAGCTACCGGACCAAGCATCGTTACCTGCTTGGATAGATCGAGGCGGACAATTTCAGCACGCACCTCATTCTCTAAACTTCCCTCACCCGCTATGATTAGGTGTGCATTTGGTTCGTTTAAAACAGCTATCGAGCGCACCAAAAGCACAGGGTCTTTCTGGGGATGCAAACGACCAGCAAATAAAATAAAACGTTTATCCTCAGGTAAACCTAACTGCCTGGCGAGGTTACGCCTTCGCTCTTCACGTTCGTCCAAGGTTAACGGGTAAAAAATCTCATTATCTACTGTATTTTTAAGGAAGGATACGCGATCAGCAATCGCTGGGTAATGCTGTTGGTAGTATTCTACCGATGCAGTATTACAAGATAGAATATGACTAAACTGCCCCACAAGTATACGTTCTAGGGCAAAATAAGCTGCTGGGAAACGTTGCCAAAGGATTGCATTGTTTTTGCCCGACGAAGGCTCCACTTGCTTCTGAACATCATTTTGAACGAAAAGGGTTTTCTCTCCCTGCCAACGAAGAGTTGCTATAGTTGGTTCAATTCTGTAAAAGTGCATAAAGTCGGAAGCAAAACAACGACCAAAAAGAGCAGCAGTATACTTGAGTGTGGTCGGTATCCGGTTACTGAAGTTATCTTTCTGCACCTTAATTAGCGGCATGAAGTGTAGTACTTTACCTGCTATTTCGCCTTCTCGCCACTTACCTGTAGGCAAGTGTGGGTCTTCTTCTGTACCCACCAGTCGCAACTCAAACTCAGGCGGAGCGTATTTGATAAACGTGAGTATTATTGTTTGAATCCCACCAATAGTAGGACTCCAAGGATTAAACTGGTAAAAAATAGTTAAAACAGGTTTGCGCATGAATATAGAGCGTCAAGTCTGCTAATTACTTGAATAGAGAGCTTGTTCTTGGTGTTAAAGTATCTATTTACAAGTATGCAAACAGCCTATTTGCGATCGCGTCTAAGAATGTGAATGACTTGATGTACAATTTGTGTGATTTGTTTGTTTTTTGTTTGAGTTGAGCAATTCTTAAGTACCGATTAGCTTCAGGGGAGCTTTCACTTGCGCTCCACAAAATGTTTCATGGCGAGTTATGAAACATACATTAAGGTAAGATGCTGCTGGCAATACAATCGACTTTATATTAAGTAATAAAAGAGATAAGCAGCCAAAAAACACTTAGTAAGGCTTGAGAAAAGCGAATCACACTCAGCTTCCAAGAGTCATGAATATAGGTAAAATATTACTTATTTGATAGTTGTTGATAAAGTAAAACCAGAAGGCAATTTAACTAAAAGTTGTATGCTTATGGCAAAATGAACCTTTAAATAAGGTAGTAAACCAAAACTATCAATTTATTAAAAGATGAGTTAATCTTGGGTGAGAATACAAATTATTTTATATAACTATATAAAAGGATGGATAGATACGCGCCTAAAAATCTTAATATTGCGAAGTTTACCTCTATCGCTTGCAAAAAAATCTAATAACTTCTTCCACAAACTTAAGAAAAAAACAGTGTATTTAGAGTAGTTCAAACAAGCCCCAATTTTAAGTACTTTGATTTGGTATTTCTTAACAATTTTCTACTCTCAGTTAAAGGCAACAACAAAGTTTTTTCAATCTGTTGTCGCACAGTAGAACTGATTTCACCACTGCTCTTTAAGCAATATAGTAGTAAATGTTGGATAGCATAGTATTGATGAAGTGCTTGTTTTTGTTGCTCATTAAACTCCCATTGATAACCGACATTGCGATACCAAATTATCTGGGACTTTAATTGATTAACCCAAGTTTGACCATGAGCATTCCACCACTCTTTTAGTTTATCGTCATCTTGGTTGAATGTAGATATTTGATTTTTAAGTTCTTGTAGTAGAAGTTTCAATTTGGAGTGACAAATAAGCGCTAAATCATGGGGAAGGGCAGAATTTAGGGCAAGAATTTGTTCAGAAGAAGGATTGTCGGGGAGAGCTAAAATTAAGGAAAGCATGCGGATCGTAGCTAGATCCAAAGCTAATTCAGGAGCAAGATTACTGGCAAGTTTTGTATCAATAGCAAGTGCAAGAGATAAATCACGGGCTAAAGAAAGTTCGCTGCAAAGATCCAATGTCAGATAGAAAGCACGAATTGCTGCAGGTTTGTAAGGTGCTTCAATTGAAAGAGATTTTTGGTGAACCCAAACCAGAAACTGATGCAATTTTTCATCAGATGCCATTAGTTCCTCACTATATTGCTGCATTGATTGCATCAAAGCGTCTGTATCTTCCAGCATTTCCACTATCAGTAGAAAAACTTCGCGCCAGCGAGGCTTGCTCATGTGGACAGTCAACTGTATAAGGTTCTTATTGAGTTGTTCTGGTTCAAAGCTAGCGACAATGTTTCTTGCTGTTAAATACTCTTGAAATGTGAGATGGGAAAAAGAGTAAATTCCTTGTGCTTGCTCTACTAGTATTCCATGCTGTGCTAACAGTGACCTTAACACTGCCTCGCTCATCAGTTGTAATTCTTCAATATCATCTGGAGTATTTGGTAAAGTGCGCAGATAGTCTTTGATGTAGCGTAAGAGATTACATTGCGTAAAAAAGTAATGTCCTTGTTCAAAGGTGATGATAGCGATCTGACTCAGCAGTTTGATCTTGTGCAGCAAAGGCAGGTGATAATAGAAACTGCTATCTCGTTTAACCCCCCTCACTTCATCCCAGCGAACTAACAAAACGTCTAATGCTTGTTTGTATACTTTAGAGCGTTTAGCCGAGAAGTCTAACCCCGCTTGAAACATGGAGCAAAGCAAGTGAAGTAAAAGCGGTGTTTTAGCAAGTTCGCGAATTGGCTGATTTTCTGGTAGCAGAAGTTTCTGTATGAACTGAGTTGCTGTAGATTCTTCTTGTCTAAAGCTATTGTTGGCGTTGACAAACCACTTCTGAGTAAAGGCTTCAATTTGTGAAAAGCTAAAATCAGCCATTTCAACATCAGTAAATTCCTCAAACCAGTAGTGCTGGGCAGCAATTCGACATGTGATTATGAAATGATTTTTGTCGTACTTCTCAGACAACTTGCGAATTTGTTTTTGAACCTCTGCTTTGTCTTCCTCTGGAACTTCATCTAACCCATCCAACAAAATTAAAGCTTTACCGCTATCGAGCAAAGTTTCAACTTGTTGAGCTGAAACATCAATTTTACCCAACTCCTGGCTGATATAGTCCAATAAATTATAGTTTTGAATTTCGTTAGCATCCTCGGCAAAGTTTTGCAGTCGGATAAAGAGAGGAAATCGATTTGCTAGTAATTCACCCTGATTGCATTTGATCGCAATCTGCCGCAATAGGATAGTTTTTCCAGAGCCAGGTTTACCCAGAATCATCAGCTTAGAAGAGGTTGCAACTGCCTGCATTGCTGAAATTCGTTTCTGGTAGGCTTGACTGCAACTATAGCGATTCAGTTTTTCAACGTGAAGGCAATGTAACTGTGATGCATCTAACCATCTTTCGTTGGTTTTGTCTAATACATCAGCGCTGACGTAGACATCGTTTAGCTCAATTGATTGAGCAGTATCTAATAAACGTATAACACCACACTGAGCGTGAATCTTGTCGTAACGACGCGATCGCACTGTTTGTAACAAAGTATCAATATGCGATTGATGTTGTTCCTCTTCGACTATCGATGTGTTATCACTTGGAAGAATGGCAATTTCTTGCCAATCTAGATCTAGACGAAAGCAAATTTCTAGAAAGACCCGTCGCTCAATCGGTTTACCTGTAAAAAACTTCCAAATTGGTTGACGAGTTTCAATGCCTACCTCACACGCTAAATCTTCTTGCGTCCATCCTGTGCGTTTAAACGCTCTTTTCGCTTTTTCGATACCTGTTACAGATGCTTGTAGCGATCGCCGTGCCATATGCTATTCAAGTAGTTTATTTCAAAAAGGTGATGAAATGATGTGCCTGATATCGCTTGCAAATACTGTTTATGTTTAATCGAGCGCAATGTAACTTGACCTTTGGTCGTTGACCAATCAAATTATTAGGTAAAATTGAGGCTGCACGATTGTTTTGCAAAGTCTTAATCTCAGTAAAAGCAGCCTAGTCAAGATTTTCGTGCTTTGTAAACAACCTACAGAATAACTATTCCTGTTGTGAGTTAAGATCCACAACTTCTGCTGCAGACTTTTGTAGCGATGCGACGATATACTGGCTCACTTCTCGCTTAGACAAAGAACACTGCTGGAATTGCGCTACTATTGGATGTCCTCGACTTAAGTCAGATTGACGACAAGACAAATAACATTCGTCTAGCTTGTACTGAGTTAGGACAGGTAACTTTGTGACTCCATATTCAAACATATTTTTTTATACAAGCCGGTAACACTTCATCCTGCTTGAAACTCAATTAAATTGCAGGCATATGATCAAACGCAGACGTTCAGCAATGATTTAGTAGGCTGTACTCGAAGAATCAACAACACTTGATGTGTTAACGTCACTTCAGTAGTTGCAGGTGGCTAAAATTTACTATTTGTTATCTAAAATTACAAAAATAATCTCAATCTTGTACTGTGTGCATTATTTATTCATAATTTGCAATTAAAAACATAATTTTCCCTATTGAAAATTTACTAGGAGTATGTTAAACGTGCGTTACCTGATAACTTTATCGGTTTTAACTCGATTTGGCTAGCAGAATAGATCAGAACAAAGTTTTGCAAAAATCATGTGCAAGTCAGATTAAATTTAATGAGATTTTTAATATTATATTGGTAGTATAATGTGCGTATTTTCAGGGTAAGATCAACTAAATATCCACATAATAGCTATTTAGGAAGTTTCTTATCTTACTTAGCTGTCTTAAGAGTATTCATTCATCAAAGTTGAATGAACTTGCATCTAGTACATTGAGCGAATTTCTTATATGCAGAGCAGACAACCTAACTACCTGCACTCACTAGCAATATTTCAGTTTGATTGTCCACCTAGAGGTAATGTATCAACTGGAATAAAATATTATTTCTTCAATGTGATAGAGTCAGATCAAAACTTTGTAGCTATTGAAACAAGTCTGCTTCAACGTTCAGCGAGTACAGATCAAATCACTACAGGTATTCACTTCTAGGAATTTAGTTATTTTTCAACTTAGATATAATTGCTCAAATCAAGCTAACTTCTGTCTTGCACTACCCACTTTGAACAAAGCATGATAGGTTAATGTGTTCGATATATGAACTTATCTAGCTCTTTTTTTGTTGGAATAACTATTTTATTATTGCTTTTTTGCATTGTAAATTTGTTTTAAAGCTCAGCAGTTTTGTTGAAGAGAAACAAGAAAAATAAGGAGATTCTTGCCAAGAAAAACGTACGTTAAGGTGAATAAGATAGAGCTTTTATCCTGCTATTGAAAACTCTACTATTTTTCTACAAAACACAATTTCGATTAACAGTTGTTGTACTCGCAATAGACTTATAACTTTAACATAAAAGAAAATTGCTGTAGGTTAAAAGTAGCTTCGATTTTATTTCTTAGGGAAAAACGCATTTCTAATTTGCACAGCCATACTTTTATTGTATTTATCTGTGTTACAGTCTTTTTTAAAATGTTTTCAACGCAAAACCCGTTAAGTTAGTTATATTAATACTTAATTAAATAGCCATATCAAAGTTAAGGTTCTAGCAAACATTAATACTTTAAATCATTTGTTAATCCTTAATAAGGAAGTGTTAGTAATAGCACATCTAGCTTAATAAATAGTCTGAGCCAGGATTACCATAATCGCGATCAAAAGCTACTCTAGGGCTATAAGTACTACAGTGATATTGTCTTTCCCACCGCTTGCTAAAGCAGCTTCTAGCAGGGCTGCAGGTGCTTTCTCTATAGCAGGATGAGATTGAAGTTGAAAAGCAATGTGTTCGTCAGAGAGTTCTTCTGTGAGTCCGTCAGAGCAGAGTAGCAAGCGATCGCCTAGTTGGACGTTAATTGTTTGAATATCAATTAGATCTAGCTCTTCTCGACCCAAGCAGCGTGAAAGAATATGTCTCCAAGGATGATTGCGGGCTTCTTGTTTAGAAATATCACCTTGGTGTAAAGCCATGTTGATCCAGGTGTGATCTGTGGTTACTTGTTGTAATGCTGCTTCTCGAAACAGGTATAAACGTGAGTCACCAACATGTGCGATCGCAGGCTGTTGTTCTCGAAAAACTATAGTGACTGCGGTTGTTCCCATATCACTACATTGTGGTTGCAGCTTTTGTTCGCGGACAATTGCTAGATTAGCTTGCTTGAAAGCATTTTCTAATAAAACTTTAGTTTCCAGATCGCTCTGCCAATGCTGTAAGAGATAATCTCGAATGACTTGAGTAGCAATTCGACTCGCTTCTTCACCACCTGTATGACCGCCCATACCATCAGCGACAATAAAAAATCGCCCTTCCGGATCAATGTAATAAGCATCCTGATTCGAGAAGCGTACCAACCCTGGATTGCTAAGACCCGTGAAGCGCAGTTTCATAGTTGCCCACAAAAATTAATACATGCGGTCGTATCGGTCAAGGCGGATGAGCAGTCGCACAAGCGCTACCCCTACAGCTACAGCGATTGCTGCCGCAATTATTGCCAACCATATATAATGATTGACGAATAATAACGTAGCGGACAGAGTAAAAGCACTGATAATTATTGCGTAGTTTGTTCCTAATTGCAGGTTACTTTGACGACGTAGGAGTCGCTCAGTTTCAATTGAACGAACGCGCACGCGAATATCACCTCGCTCTAGCTTTTCTAGTGTATCTTCTAAACGTCGTGGCAGACCAAAAGCAGTGCTACCTACCTGTGCTGCTTGGCGACTAAGTTCATTTAAAAAGCTATTACCATCAACACCATTGCCGTTAGTCATAAGATCCATCGCAAAAGGTTTAGCAACTTCCATAAAATTAAACTCTGGATCTAAGCCCTTACCAACACCTTCTAAAGTTGAAAATGCCCGCATCACAAAGGTAAACGTTGCTGGAAAGCGAAAGGGCTGATCGTAAGCGATTTCATACAAATCGTCACTAATTGCTGCCACTGATTGATTCTCAAATGGCTTATCCATAAAGTGATCGAGCATATACTGAACTGAGCGCCGTACTGGTCCCATATCATCGGTGGGTGCCAACGCTCCTAACGCTACTAAAGAATCTACGACTTGTTGAGCATCTTTCTGAGCAATACCAAACAACGTCTTCATAAGTTGCTCTCGGATGCCAGTTTTGATCTGCCCCATCATGCCAAAGTCATAAAATATTAACGATCCCTCTGGGCTAACAGCAATGTTACCTGGATGGGGATCGGCATGAAAGAAACCATCATTAAGTAGCTGTTGTAAGTAAGCCTCTGCACCTTGACGGGCAATTAATTTTCTATCGATTCCTGCAGCTTCTAGTGCTTCATAATGACTAATTTTAATTCCTGGAACATATTCCAAAGTCAGTACTCTGGAAGATGTATAGCGCCAGTAAACTCTGGGAACTTTTACCCAATCGTAGGCGCGGA
The DNA here is from genome assembly GCF_002749975.1 of Gloeocapsopsis sp. IPPAS B-1203. Classification (NCBI taxonomy): domain Bacteria; kingdom Bacillati; phylum Cyanobacteriota; class Cyanophyceae; order Chroococcidiopsidales; family Chroococcidiopsidaceae; genus Gloeocapsopsis; species Gloeocapsopsis sp. IPPAS B-1203. Next base: position 296,413 of record NZ_PEIG01000003.1, read on the forward strand.
AATTACGCCGAAAAGTATCAGCGTTTCGTCCTTCGTTGATGTATTCAATTTCTTCCCACAAAATACGGCAGCACTCTTCATAAATTCCAATCCAATCGCGACCGCGTCCCCACTTAGGATGGTTTTGGAAATACTGCGTAATTCCTCGGAGAATTTTTAAATCGATTTCAAATAGCTTACGCAATCCAGGTCGTTGTACTTTGGCTACGACAATTTCGCCTGAATGCAATTGTGCTTTATGGACTTGACCTAAGCTAGCTGCTGCAATAGGAATTGGTTCAAAGCTTTTAAATAGTTCAGGAATTTTCTTGCCCAGTTCTTGCTCAATAATTGTCTCTACCTGGGCGTAGCCAAAAGCAGGGACTTTATCTTGTAACTTGGCAAGTTCCTCAACGTATTCACTAGGAAATAAATCTGCACGCGTCGAAAATAGCTGTCCTACTTTAATAAAAGTTGGTCCTAAATCCAACAATTTATTACGAATCCAGATAGCTTGCTGTTTGCGTCTTGCACTGCGCTTAGCTTCAGTAACTCCACCTGAGTAGCTCCATGACTTGTTGTTGTACCAAAAACCAGTTAGCAATCGAATCACAAACAGCCAGATGTCTACAAAACGGCGTTTGCTAGAGTAATTTTCCCGATTCCAACGGTAAGACTTTTCTCTGTAGCCCGTTTCCAAGTTATTAGTGTACCGTAGAGTTTTCACGGAGTCAGCAGGAAGAACAGACACTCAACGTTCCTAAGTTTGTTTTGTAAAGATTTGGTCAGAATAACTATTTATTATCAGTAGTAGAAAATTGTCAGTTACACATCTACCCTGATGTTTAGTTATTTGTACCAGAGCTACTGCGATAACGCTGTATTTCTGTACGTAACAAAGCAATTTCTGCACGGAGATCGTCAATCATTGCCTGTGTATCTACAGGCTGCGTGTCTGGTGTAAAAGTTGTCGTTGAAGTTCTACCTCTAGTAGTAACTTCCATTTCTCGGTTAGCCCGTTCCATGACTTCCTCAGAAAACTGGCGCATCCGTTCTCTCAGTTCAGCATCAAGTTTACCCAACTCGCTCAACGTGTCTGTTAGGGTATTTTCTAACTGTTCGTTGAAAATTTCAGCAACAGCTCTACCCACAAAAAAAGCTTGTACCAAAGGATTACTCATAAATATTTTTTTACACACATCCGCAAAAATTATAACTTGCCTGTCTGCTCTACTGCTGCGGCTAGAGTCGGGAGCTTGAAATTTTTGTTGCAGTAATTTACTGAGGATAGCGGTTTTTGACAAAAGCGATCGCCCAATTACGGAGATCTTCAAAATTTGTGCTGTGCTCAATAACACCATCAAGAGTTGCTGCTAGTAACTCATCTAAGATGATGCGATATTGAGGTCCAGGTTTGTAGCCTAAAATCTTGAGATCGTTGCCGTTGAGAGGTGGCTCAATCATGCTCCAGTGAGTAAAATACTGCCAAATTAGACGCCTAACATCACGGTGAGTGCGGATAGCAATTAAAACCAGCGTTGGCACATCGTAACGGCGGAGTAACTGTACTACTTGACTTGGTTGCTGATAGGAAGGTAAAAGTTCTTCAACCTCTGTTTGTGACTGGTCTAGCAATCCTAAACGCTTGATACTGTCATCAGGTAGTTGTAGATTTGTGGCTACTTGAACGCGGTATTCAGGTGATAGGTGAGCAGCGATCGCTTCAAGCCGCAATAACCAATGATGCAAATTTTGTTGCCGATCTCGTTGTTGTAAACAGCGTTCCAGCAAGCGAAGTTGTCGCCACAACTCGCGATCTAGTTCTAATGTAGGGTGAATGCATTTGAGAGCGCCTAAATCTGAAAGTAGCTTCAACGCACGCTTCCAGTAAGGTGCTTCGAGAATATATTTCAGTTCACCTTTGAGACGGGTAGATAAGCCAGGAAGTTTATCTCCTTGGACGCGGCTGTAGATACCACTTGCGATGCAGTAGCGAATGTAACTTTCGGTTTCTGGCTCAATTGTAAAATCTAGCCGTACCGCGAACCGTACCGCCCGATAAATCCGTGTGGGATCTTCAATAAAACTGTTGGCGTGTAAAACACGAATTTGCTGAGCTTGAAGATCGAGAAAACCACCAAAGAAATCTAGCAACTCTCCAGCGCGTGGTGATGTTAGTCTGACTGCCAAGGCGTTGATTGTAAAATCCCGTCGATATAAATCTTGGCGAATTGAACTGGCTTCAACTTCAGGATTAGCTGCTGGGTAAGGATAAAACTCAGTTCTGGCTGTGGCAATATCTACCCACAGAGAATCAAACGTTGAGTCTTTATGCCATAAAAGTGCTGCAGTTTGAAACGCGCCGTGAACTTCTAGGCGAGTATTTGGGTAAATTTGCTGTAGTTCTTGTGCAAGTTGGACGCCTGCACTAATACCGTTATTGGCAACGTAACCATCCACTACTAAATCAATATCGGTAAGAAGTAATGAGCTATTGAAAGTGCTTTCTGGCGAACTGCAGTTACTTTGTCGAAAGTGTGTCAGCAGTAAGTCGCGTACTGCACCGCCAACAAGATACAAGTGCCAACCGCGTTGTTGCGCGTGTGTTGCTGCTTTGGTAAGTAATTCCCACAGTTGAGGTGCTAAGCGATCGCGCAATAGTTGATATGCACCTTGTCGATAATTAGGTAAAGTATCTCGATCAACGTGATTCCAGTTGACTTCCTCCTGATGAATTTCGCGTAATACATCGGTGCGCGTGACAATTCCTACTAACTCGCCATTGTCTAGAACTGGAAGACGTCCGATATCGTAAGTCACCATCAGCGATTCGATTTCAGGCAATGTTGTTGCTGGAGTAATTGTTTTAACATTTGTTTTCATGTATCCCTTAACGGGTGCATGACTAAAGCCATGATGCAGCGCAATATCAAGATCCCGTCGAGAAACGATACCGACAAGTTGACCTTCAGGATCTGCAACACATAACCCAGAATGACCATAGCGCAGTAGAATACGCTGTGCCTCACCAATTGTTGTTTCAGGGCGAATTGTCCGCACGGGCGAAGACATCAAATCCCTGGCAATTGGTGGTTGAGGAGTTTGTTGTTTGAGTTTGTTTAAGATGGCTGCTAAGGTTTTTCTGGTATCAACACTCCGTAGCGAAATTGATGCTGCTTGCGAATGTCCACCGCCTCCGAATTCTTGAAAAATTTCATTGAGATTCGTTCCAGGAATTCGCGATCGCCCGATAATCGTCACTCGTTCGTCAGGTTCGATGAAATGTTGCGCTGCTAAAATTAAGGCATCGCTTTCGGTAATTTCCATTAGCTGCGAAGCAAGGCTAGACAAGCCAGTTACATAACCTTTTGTCTCTAACATTACCCAAGCCAGAGTGTAGCCGCTAACGATTTCAGTTTGAAGCTCAGCCAAGGCAGTTGTCAGTAATTCTTGCAGTTGGGCAGACAATCCTGGATCGATATAATCGCGAATGACACGTAAATTAGCTCCTTGCTGCATTAACCACGATAATGCGATCGCATCGCGTGCGGTTGCTTGAGTAAAAGTAAGCGATCCGGTATCAACATGAATCCCTAAAGCCATCACTGT